>JALEKG010000059.1 GCA_022769185.1 Dorea sp.
CGGATGCAGCAGATTATCTGGTGAATCACGGAGTGGCATTCCGGGATGCGCATGGCATTGTAGGGCAGCTGGTACTGACCTGTATTGAGAAGAAGATTGCACTTGATGAGCTTCCACTGGAAGAATATCAGAAGATTTCACTGGTGTTTGAAGAAGATATCTATGCGGCAATCAGCCTTGAGACCTGTGTGAATAAGCGTATCACGACAGGAGCACCGGGAATGGAAGCAATGAATGAGGTTATTACGATGTACCAGAAGTACATGGAAGAATACAAGTAGAAAGAAAAGGGAGAAGAGACATGGAAAAGAAATTGAGAGTAGGTATTTTAGGTGCAACAGGAATGGTAGGTCAGCGTTTTATTTCGCTGCTGGAGAACCATCCGTGGTTTGAGGTTGTGACAGTGGCAGCAAGTGCGCGTTCGGCAGGAAAGACATATGAAGAGGCAGTTGGCGGACGCTGGAAGATGGATACTCCGATGCCGGAAGGGGTTAAGAACCTGATTGTCCTGAATGTAAATGAAGTTGAAAAAGTGGCTGAGACTGTAGATTTTGTATTCAGTGCTGTTGATATGACAAAAGATGAGATCCGTGCGATCGAGGAAGCATATGCTAAGACAGAGACACCGGTAGTTTCTAATAACAGTGCCCATCGCTGGACACCGGATGTTCCGATGGTAATTCCGGAGATCAACATCGATCACTTTGGTTTAATTGAAACACAGAAGAAACGTCTGGGAACTACACGTGGATTTATTGCCGTAAAACCGAACTGTTCCATCCAGAGCTACACACCTTGTCTGGCAGCCTGGAAAGAATTTGGACCGAAAGAAGTTGTTGCTACAACTTATCAGGCAATCTCAGGAGCAGGTAAGACATTCAAAGACTGGCCGGAAATGGTAGAAAATATTATCCCATACATTGGCGGTGAGGAGGAAAAGAGCGAGCAGGAGCCGCTTCGTGTTCTCGGAACCTTAGAAGACGGTCAGATCACACTTGCAAAAGAGCCAAAGATCACATGCCAGTGCCTGCGCGTGCCGGTATTAAACGGACATACAGCCGCTGTATTCATTAATTTTGAGAAGAAACCAACCAAAGAACAGCTGATTGAGAAGTTGGTAAGCTTTAAAGGATTCCCACAGGAAGCAGAGCTTCCAAGCGCTCCAAAGCAGTTCATCCAGTATTTGGAAGAGGACAATCGTCCACAGGTAAAGATGGATGTAGATTATGAAAGAGGAATGGGTGTATCTATTGGACGTTTGAGAGAAGACAGTATCTATGATTACAAATTTATTGGTCTGTCTCATAATACCGTTCGTGGCGCAGCAGGCGGAGCAGTCCTGTGTGCAGAGTCACTGACAGCAAAAGGATATATTCAGGCAAAATAAGAATAGAATAGAAACCGGACAGGATTCCCTGTCCGGTTTCTGGTTCTGAGACGCCCCAAGATTTAACCAGATTCTTTCTTTTCTTTCGTATTCCCCGGTGGTAGAATAAAATAAAGATGTTATAGTAATATGCGAGGTATTGGGTATGGATAAAGAAATTTATAATTATACGCAAAACAGAGAATTATCCTGGCTTAGATTTGATCAGAGAGTCCTTGAAGAGGCGCAGGATCCGGCAGTGCCGCTGTTGGAGCGGATGAAGTTTGTGGCAATTTTCACCAGTAATCTGGATGAGTTTTTTATGATCCGTGTCGGAAGCCTTTTTGATATGGCTCAGACGGATGCGAACAACAGAGACAGCCGTACCGGTATGACGCCAAAAGAGCAGCTGGAGAAGATTTATGAGGCTGTGGCACCTCTTTATAAAGAACGTGATAAGACTTATGCAGAGATTAAGAAGCAGCTTTCTCCTTATGGAATCTGCGGACTGGATTTTAAGGAACTGGAGCAGTCTGAGAAAAAGTACGTAAAGAAATATTTTAAAGAACAGGTGTTGCCGATTCTTTCCCCGCAGATCGTGGATGCGAACCATCCATTCCCACACCTGTTGAATAAGGCCATCTATGTTACGGCGAATCTAAAGCATAAAGATGCGGAAAAAGGAAAGACGACACTTGGAATTGTTCCTGTGCCACAGTTTGTATCAGATATTCTGTTCCTTCCGGGACATGATATCCGCTATATCCGAATGGAAAAGGTGATTATGGAGTATCTGAATATTGTGTTTGACCAGTATGAGGTGGCGGATGCAAATTACATCTGTGTTACACGAAACGCGGATGTTTCACCGGAGGATGAGGCTCTGGAGGTGAATGACGACTTTCGGCGTCTGATGCGGGAGACGCTTCATAAACGCAGGAGAATGGCGGTTGTGCGTCTGGAGATCGCAGAAAAACTGAATGCAGATATGGAGAAGTATTTCTGCGAGAAGTTTAATATTACACCGGCTCAGATCTTTCGTACAAAGATGCCGATGAAGCTGGATTATATATTCTCAATTGCGGGAAATCTTCCGGATTCGATGAAACGTTCTCTGATCTATACACCGTTCTCTCCGCAGAACTCGGTACATGTTCAGGATGGGAATATGCTTCGGCAGGTGAAGAAGCAGGATATTCTGTTATTTTATCCATATGAAAGTATGAATCCGTTTCTGAGGCTGATCAAGGATGCTTCAACAGATCCCAATGTCCTTACCATTAAGATTACGATCTATCGCCTGGCAAAGAAAGCAAGGCTCGTGGAATATTTGTGCGCAGCGGCAGAGAATGGAAAAGAAGTAACCGTCTTGATCGAACTGCGTGCAAGATTTGATGAACAGAATAATATCGACTGGTCTGAACGTCTGGAGGATGCCGGATGCCGGGTAATCTATGGATTTGAAGGATACAAGGTGCATTCCAAGATCTGCCTGATCACTTATCGGAATCGCAATGATATTCAATATATCACACAGATTGGAACCGGAAATTATAATGAGAAAACGGCAGCAATGTATACAGACCTGTCACTGATGACGGCAAATCAGGCAATCGGAAAGGATGCGGCAGAATTTTTCAAGAACATGTCGATCGGAAATCTGAATGGTACGTATGATCATCTGATCGTTTCCCCGACCAGCTTAAAGAAGCAGGTATTATTCCTGATGGATGAAGAGATACGGAAAGGAACAGAAGGAAGAATTATCATGAAGATGAATTCTCTAACGGATGTTGATTTTATAAAGAAGGTTTCAGAGGCATCCCGGGCCGGAGTGAAAGTAGACTTGATTGTCAGAGGAATCTGCTGTATACTACCGGGAGTACTTGGATTTACAGAGAATGTCAGAATCATGAGCGTAGTGGGACGATATCTGGAGCATCCGCGTATTTTCAGTTTTGGAACCGGAGCAGATCAGAAGATCTATATCGGTTCTGCTGATATGATGACGAGAAATACAGAAAAGCGTGTGGAAGTAGCCTGTCCGATCATGGATGAGAAGATTAAGCTCCAGATCAATCACTATCTGAAAGTAATGTTGAGTGATAATGTGAAAGCAAGAGTGATCCAGAGCGACGGCACGTATAAAAAGAAGGAGAATCAGCAGCCTCCGGTCGACTCTCAGGCGGTCTTTATGGATGAAGCACTTCATGCCAGAAGAGAAGAGAAGGAATTGGGAAAGAAAAACATCGGAGAGTGGCTGCGTACATTCCTTCACAGATAAGGAGTTAGAAATTATTTATGGGGAAATCACTCTATATTGCAGAGAAACCCAGTGTGGCACAGGAATTCGCCAAAGCACTGAATATAAGGACGAAAAGACAGGACGGATACCTGGAATCGGATGAGGCCATTGTTACCTGGTGTGTCGGACATCTAGTAACAATGAGCTATCCGGAAGAATATGATCCAAGTTTGAAAAAATGGAGTCTTGAGACGTTACCATTTATCCCGGAGGAATTCAAATATGAAGTCATTCCGGCAGTAGAAAAACAGTTTCAGATCGTATCCCGCCTTCTGAACCGGGAGGATGTAGAGACCATCTATGTCTGTACGGACTCTGGACGGGAAGGAGAGTATATTTACCGGCTGGTGGAACAGCAGGCGGGTGTACATGGAAAAAAACGAAGGAGAGTCTGGATCGATTCTCAGACAGAAGAAGAGATCCTTCGGGGGATCCGTGAGGCAAAAGATCTGAAAGAATATGATAATCTGTCTGCGTCGGCATATCTGCGTGCGAAAGAAGATTATCTGATGGGAATTAATTTTTCCCGTCTTCTGACACTGAAATACGGAAACAGCATCTCGAATTACCTTCACACCAGGTATTCGGTGATATCCGTAGGCCGTGTAATGACCTGTGTTCTTGGAATGGTGGTAAGAAGAGAGCGGGAGATCCGTGAATTTGTAGAGACACCATTTTACCGGGTAGTCAGTACTGTCGGAGAACCGGGACAGACTTTTGAAGGAGAATGGAGAGCTGTCAAAGGCTCGCGCTGGTTTGAATCCTTTGACTTGTACAAAGAAAATGGATTGAAAGAGCGTAAGAAAGCGCAGGAACTGATCACTTATCTAAGTGAGGAACGGCCACTGAGATGCCAGATCGTTTCCATTGAAAAGAAAAAAGAAAAGAAGAATCCACCATTGTTATTCAATCTGGCAGAGCTTCAGAATGAGTGCTCGAAACGATTTAAGATCAGTCCGGATGAGACGCTGAAAATCGTGCAGGAATTGTATGAGAAGAAACTGGTCACTTACCCGAGAACGGATGCCAGAGTGCTGTCTACGGCAGTGGCAAAGGAGATTCATAAGAATCTGAATGGACTCATGAAATATGAGCCTGTAGTTCCGTATCTTCAGGATATCGTTAGGTTTGGAAGTCATAAAGGACTGGAAAAGACCAGGTATGTCAATGACAAGCAGATCACGGACCATTATGCGATTATTCCGACCGGACAGGGGATGAACGGGCTTGCGAAATTGTCACATTTGTCTGGACAGGTGTATGATGTGATCGTACGGCGTTTCTTAAGTATCTTTTATCCGCCGGCTGTATATCAGAAGGTGGCGATCGTGACGAAGATCAGAGAAGAATCCTTCTTTTCTAGCTTTAAAGTACTTGCAGAAGAGGGATATCTGAAGGTGGTTGGTGTTCCCGGACAGAAGAAAAATGGAACGGATACAATGAATCAGGGGAACGAACCGGAGGAAGACGGAGATGAGAAGAATGGGAAAGATACAGATGCAGCATTTTTTCAAAAGATACAGACATTAAAGAAAGGCATGTATCTGGATGTGCAGTCTTTGGATATTAAGGAGG
This sequence comes from Dorea sp., assembly GCA_022769185.1. Taxonomy (GTDB): domain Bacteria; phylum Bacillota; class Clostridia; order Lachnospirales; family Lachnospiraceae; genus Dorea_A. The sequence continues at coordinate 5,247 of JALEKG010000059.1, forward strand.
GGAAGACCTCTCCGCCGAAGCGTTATAATTCCGGTTCTCTGATTCTTGCCATGGAGAATGCCGGGCAGCTGATCGAAGATGAGGAACTTCGTGCGCAGATCAAGGGATGTGGAATTGGAACCAGCGCGACCAGAGGTGAGATCCTGAAAAAGCTGTTTCATAATAAGTATCTTGCTCTGAATAAGAAGACGCAGATTGTGACACCTACGATGCTTGGTGAGATGATTTATGATGTGGTGGATCATTCCATCAAATCACTGCTGAATCCGGAGCTTACTGCAAGCTGGGAGAAAGGGCTGAATTACGTGGCGGAAGGTGAGATTACGTCAGAAGAATATATGACAAAGCTGGATCATTTTATCGTAAGCCGGACGGAAGGTGTCAAAGGATTGAATAATCAGTCGCAGCTTAGAGCCTGTTATGATAAAGCGGCGCAATATTATAAAAAACGTTCGTAGATTGAATGTAAGAAGATTTCGGAAGGGAGAATAAAAAAATGAAAGAATTAACAGTATCAGAACTTTATACACTGGATGAGACGATTGCAAAGGATCTATTTGAGGGAGTCACCTATCCGTGGGAAGTTCTTCCAAAGATCAGTGCATTTATCCTGGAACTTGGAAAGACGCTTTCAGAAGAGGAGTATGAAAAAGTAGGAGAAGATGTGTGGATTGCAAAATCTGCAAAAGTATTTGAGTCTGCTTATATCCATGGACCGGCAATCATCGGAAAGAACGCAGAAGTCAGACATTGTGCATTTATACGTGGCAATGCGATCGTAGGAGAAGGAGCTGTTGTAGGGAATTCTACCGAGCTGAAAAATGTGATTCTGTTTAATAAGGTACAGGTTCCGCATTATAATTATGTCGGTGATTCCATTCTGGGATATAAGGCTCACATGGGTGCAGGTTCTATTACTTCAAATGTAAAGTCAGATAAAAAGCTGGTGGTTGTGAAGACGCCGGAAGAAAAAATCGAGACAGGTATCAAGAAATTCGGAGCAATGCTTGGGGATGAAGTAGAAGTAGGATGTGGAACCGTCCTGAATCCGGGAAGCGTAATCGGAAAGCATACCAATATTTATCCGCTTTCCAGCGTCAGAGGATATGTACCTGCGGGAAGTATCTACAAAAAGCAGGGGGAGGTTGTTGAGAAGATTTAAAGTAGCCTGATTTGGGAAAATGAGTTGGGAGAAAGGAAAGAACAACGTGAAAAAAGTAGGATTTATCGGGGTAGGTATCATGGGAAAATCCATGGTCAGAAATTTAATGAAAGCAGGGTACGAGCTTCATATTTTCGCACGTACCAGAGCGAAGGTAGAAGACGTGATCGGAGAGGGAGCTGTCTTCCATGAGAGCATTGCAGAATGTGTCAGAGACTGTGAAGCAGTGATCACGATTGTCGGTTTCCCGAAGGATGTGGAAGAGGTTTATTTTGAAGGGGGGAATATTCTGGACAGTGCGATGCCTGGAGCATATCTGATTGATATGACCACGACGAGCCCAATGATCGCTGAGAAGATTTATGAAGAAGGAACGAAAAAAGGATTTCATGTGCTGGATGCACCTGTAACTGGAGGAGATACCGGGGCAAAAGCAGGAACACTTTCCATCCTTGTGGGTGGGGAAAAAGAAGATTATGAGGCCTGTATGCCGTTGTTTGAAGCAATGGGAACCAACATCAATTATCAGGGAAAGGCTGGCTGCGGGCAACATGCCAAGCTTGCCAATCAGATCATGATCGCAGGAACATTGTCCGGAGTATGCGAAGCTCTGACGTATGCGAAAGCAAAAGGACTGGATCTTGAGACGGTTCTGAACTCTGTATCTACCGGGGCGGCAGGCAGCAAACAGCTGGATACATTTGGACCGAAGATTCTGGAAGGAGATTATGCGCCGGGATTTTTCATGAAGCATTTTATCAAAGATATGAAGCTGGCGCTTACTGAGGCCAACAGGAGCAATCTGAGTCTGGATGTATTAAGTCAGGTACTCGCAAATTATGAATTATTAGAGGCAGAAGGATATGGTGAGCTTGGAACACAGGCACTGATCAAGTATTATGAGGAAGAACTGCCGGAATAGGAGGTATATAGATGTTAGATGATAAGTTTGTTACATTTGAGATAGGGAAAGCAAAGCATATTGCATTGGTTGCGCATGACGGAAAGAAACAGGAGCTGGTAGATTGGTGTGACAAGAATAAAGATGTCTTGAAAAGCCATTTCCTGTGCGGGACAGGGACTACCGCCCGTTTAATCGCAGAGAAGACCGGACTTCCGGTGAAAGGTTATAACAGTGGTCCGCTGGGAGGAGATCAGCAGATCGGAGCTAAGATCGTGGAAGGAAATATTGATTTTATGATCTTTCTGTGGGATCCATTGGAGGCACAGCCGCATGATCCGGATGTAAAGGCATTGCTTCGTATTGCAGTACTTTATGATATTCCGGTAGCCAATAATCTTGCCACAGCAGATTTTATGCTGAATTCCAAATTTATGGATGGGACCTATGCCCGTAAAGTAGAAAATTTCAACAAGACGATTCAGGACAGAGTAGAAAAGATGAAGTAATACAGAAGAATCTTAATCCACAGATGGAAGCAAGCGTACATCAGGATTAAGATTCTTTTGCTTTGGGCTTTTTCCTTGACAGCAGTACTATAGTATGATATTCTAGATAAAAATACTTTACTGCTTTAAAGTGCGACGGTTTAAAGCGTTGATAAAATCTAAGGGAAAGAAGAGGATATTTTTTATGGCGATCAAAGTATTGTTATTGATTGTGTTTTTCGCGGTCATGGTATCAGTTGGAGTGTATTCCAGAAAGCACGCGACAAGTGTTGACGGTTACGTATTAGGGGGGCGTTCCGTTGGTCCTTGGCTGACTGCTTTTGCTTATGGTACTTCGTATTTCTCAGCAGTTGTATTTGTTGGATATGCAGGACAGTTTGGATGGAAATACGGTCTTGCATCTACATGGATCGGACTAGGGAATGCATTTATCGGAAGTCTGCTTGCGTGGGTGGTACTTGGAAGACGTACCAAGGTTATGACCCAGCATCTGAATTCTAAGACGATGCCAGATTTCTTTGGTGAAAGATTTGGAAGCAAAGCATTGAAAATTACGGCTTCCGCGATTGTATTTATATTCCTGGTTCCATATACGGCATCCGTATATAACGGCCTGTCCAGATTGTTTGGAATGGCATTTAATATTCCGTATAAGTACTGTGTAATCGTCATGGCAGTGTTTACAGGTATTTATGTTATTCTTGGCGGGTACATGGCAACTGCGATCAATGATTTTATACAGGGAATCATCATGCTGTTTGGAATTGTTGCCGTGATTCTCGCGGTTCTGAGCGGACAAGGTGGATTTATCGAAGCAATCAAAACTATGGCAGAGATTCCGAGTGATATTCCGGTGACCTTAGGTCAGAAAGGTGCATTTACCTCATTCTTTGGTCCGGATCCTGTCAATCTGCTTGGCGTTGTCATTCTGACATCTCTTGGTACCTGGGGACTTCCACAGATGGTTGGAAAGTTCTACGCGATCAAGGATGAGAAATCAATCAATACAGGAACGGTTGTATCTACATTTTTTGCAATCATTATTTCCGGTGGATGTTATTTCCTGGGTGGTTTTGGACGGTTGTTTGACAATCCGCAGCTTTATGATGAAGCTGGAAATATGATTTATGATGGAATTATTCCGTATATGTTATCTACACTTCCGGATATTCTGATTGGAATTGTAGTAATCCTGGTATTATCTGCATCTATGTCCACGCTGGCATCACTGGTATTGACTTCCAGTTCTACACTGACACTGGATTTCCTGAAGGACAATGTGATGAAAGATATGAGTGAGAAGAAGCAGGTACGTACCATGCAGGTACTGGTTGTATTTTTTATCGTATTGTCTGTAGCCATTGCAATGGATCCTCCGACATTCATCGCTCAGCTGATGGGTATTTCCTGGGGAGCACTTGCTGGAGCATTCCTGGCACCATTTATGTATGGCCTGTACTGGAAAGGCGTTACAAGAGCTGCTGTATGGGCAAGTTTTGCAACGGGTGTCGGTATTACTGTATCTAATATGTTCCTGCATTATATTCAGTCATCCATTAACGCAGGAGCCATTGCAATGATCGTTGGATTGATTGTGGTACCGGTTGTCAGTTTTGTGACTCCGAAGCTTCAGAAAGAAAAGGTAGATAAGATATTTACCTGTTATGATGAGAAAGTTACAATTACTAAGAAGCGTTCTCTCGAGCAGAATTAGAAGAAATTATATAAGAATAAAATACATCAAGGGAAGTGATTAAATTTATCACTTCCCTTTTCTGTGTACATATGTTAGGATAATGGAGTGTTAAAAATGAACAATAAAATTGATGATTATTATTCATCACAGTGGTTGAAGATTCGCTGTAATTATTGATAAAAGGAGAGGTTGTCAGTTATGAAAAATTATCAGAAATATGAAAGAACTTATTTTATGCCGCCGGAAGTCACTTATGACTGGGCAAAGAAAGATTACATTGATCATCCACCGATCTGGTGCAGTGTTGATTTACGTGATGGAAATCAGGCGTTGATCGAGCCAATGAGTCTGGACGAGAAGCTGGAATTTTTCCAGATGCTGGTAGATATTGGATTTAAAGAGATTGAAGTAGGGTTCCCTGCAGCGTCAGAGACCGAATATCAGTTTATGAGAACCTTGATTGAGAAAAAGATGATCCCGGATGATGTTACCGTACAGGTACTGACACAGGCAAGAGAACATATCATTAAGAAGACATTTGAAGCAGTTAAAGGTGCTCCGCACGCAGTGATCCATCTTTATAATTCTACTTCTGTTGCCCAAAGAGAGCAGGTATTCAGAAAGAGTAAGGAAGAGATTAAGAAGATTGCAATAGATGGAGCAAAGTTGCTTCTGGAACTTGCAAATGAAACAGAAGGAAATTTCACGTTCCAGTATAGTCCGGAAAGCTTCCCGGGAACAGAAGTGGATTATGCAGTGGAAGTGTGTAATGCGGTTTTGGATGTATGGAAACCGACTGCAGATAACAAGGCGATCATCAATATTCCGACTACAGTAGAAAATGCAATGCCGCATGTATTTGCATGCCAGCTGGAATATGTGAATAAGCATTTGAATTATAGAGATAACGTAATCCTGTGCCTGCATCCGCACAATGACAGAGGATGTGGAGTGGCAACTGCAGAGCTTGGTGTTCTTGCAGGAGCGGACCGTATTGAGGGAACGTTATTCGGAAATGGAGAGCGTACCGGTAATGTGGATATCGTAACGATGGGCATGAACATGTACTCTCATGGAGTAGATCCGGGACTGGATTTCTCTGATATGCAGAAGATTCGAGAGACCTATGAGCGCCTGACCAGGATGCACGTATATGAGCGTCAGCCATATGCCGGTGATCTTGTATTTACCGCATTCTCCGGTTCACATCAGGATGCGATTGCGAAAGGCATGACATGGAGAGAGGAAAAGAATTGTGACAAGTGGACGGTTCCATATCTTCCGATCGATCCACAGGATGTTGGCAGAAGATACGACTCAGATGTTATTCGTATCAACAGCCAGTCCGGAAAGGGCGGAGTAAGTTATATCCTGAAGCAGAGCCATGGCATCAACCTGCCACAGCAGATGAGAGAAGAAGTCGGATATATGGTAAAAGACGTTTCTGATAAAGCTCACAAAGAGCTGACTCCGGAATGGGTATATCAGATATTTGCAGATCATTATATCAATACCAAGACTATTTTCCATATTGATGAATGCCATTTTAAACAGGTCGATGGAATTACTGCAGAAGTGACACTGAATCACGGAGGAGAGACCAAGATCATTACCTCTAATGGAAATGGACGTCTGGATGCGGTAAGTAACGCGATCAAGCAGTATTTCAATATCAGCTATGAACTGACTTTCTATGAGGAGCACTCTCTGACAAAAGGATCATCCTCGAAAGCGGTTGCTTATGTTGGAATTATCTGTAATGGGAAAACATTCTGGGGTGTAGGAATTGATCCGGATATTATCCGTGCTTCTATTGAGGCATTGATCGTAGCTGTCAATAAAATTGAAGAACTTGGAAGCGCCAATGTGTGTACAGATGCCAGAATGATCGAGATCATGAATTATGTGCAGGCAAATTATATCGACATTACACTGGATGATCTGGCCGAGAAGTTCTACTTGTCAAAACCGTACCTTTCCAAATACATCAAGGAAAAATCCGGAATGACATTTGGAGAACTGGTTAAGAAGATCCGTATGAAGAAGGCAAAGGCACTCCTGAAGAGCAGTAATATGACAGTAGAAAACATCGCATTATCCGTAGGATATCAGAACGTAGAACATTTTAACCGGTTGTTTAAGAAAGCTTATAATATGACACCGATGCAGTTCAGAAACCAGAAATAAATAAAGTTCGGATAAAAGAGAAATTATAAAGTAGAAAGCAGAAATTTCAAGTTCGGAATTTCTGCTTTTTCTATAAGAATCTATACGTTAGACTAGCTGCGTGATATAATAATATCTACAGGAAAATACGATAGGAAAGGGCGGGAGGAAAAATGAAAAAAAGAATGTCTGCGGACCGGATTTATCTGTTTGTTACGGGAATCCTTATTCAGATCGTGCTTCTCCTTCCGTGGATTCCACTTGGAAGCAAGCTCCATAATACTTATGGTTATTTTCTGCATCTGCGTGGTGCGGGAAATATGAATGCGCTTATGCAGAAGGATTTGATAACAGCAGGGCTTGGTGGAATGGAAGGACCCGGTGTACAGTCTGTAGCGTTCGTGTTTATGGCACAATTGATTCTTATGATTATTGTACAGCTGGTCGGTCTGATCAATTTGATGTTGGTATTATTTATTGAAAAAAGAACAATTCTTCCAGTTTTAAATCTTGTGTTTTCTGCGGCTGATATTCTATGTATCACAGAGGGTCCTGCCTATTATCTTGGGGATATAAGTTTTATGTTGTATCCGTTGGTGATTCTGATCCTGCAGGCAGTTCATCTGATCGGGTACCGGATGCTCGATTCCTGGACGGAAGCAACCGAAGAGGTACGCCAGATCAAAGAACGTGAACGTCAGGCTAAAAAAGAGCGAAAAGAACGTCTTGCTTTTGATGGAAAATATTCTCATCTGTTCTATCAGGTGATCTGGAAAAATTTCAAAAGTAATTGGGAGACTTATCGTATCTTTGTCGTTACAGGTACCGTATCTGTCAGCTTTATCTTTGCGGGTGTGGGAATGCGGGAGATGCTTTCCGGAATGCAGGGAGTGGAGAGCCTGATCAAGGGGCAGGGTCTGGGAACAATTCTGGTAAATTTTCTGGCGGCGGCAATTGTGATTTCCGTATTCCTGATCGCATCAGTATTGATGTTTTATCTGAAGAATCACATGAACAGCTATCAGCTGTTTCAGAATCTTGGGATTCGAAGTAAGACGCTGTATTTATTTCTTGCAACAGAATTATTCGGTTGTATCTTGGTCTCTCTGATCGGAGGATTTCTGCTTGGAAATGTGATACTACTTTTGGGCAGGATGATGATTCAAAGAGGAATCAGCAGTTCGGCCGTATTGGAAAGTATTACGATCAAAAGCTATTTATTGACCATTCTTGTCAGCTTTTTCGTGTATCTGATCTCTGCAATGGCGACGCATGATATTTATCTGGAAACGGGAGGAGCTTCTGCCAGATATAAGGATGTACAGAAAGAAAAAATGCCGGGAAAGTTAAGTCCGGTATTTCTGGCTCTGGGTGCCGGAATGATAATCTATGCGGTGTATGAATATGCACGGAGAGAAAAAGCAGAAGGGATACCGTCTCTGGTGTTTTTGATGATCGGATTATACTTGTTTATGAAGCATTTCTGGAATCTTTATCTACGGAAGAGAAAGAAAAATGACAAAGTCTATCTGGAAAGTCTTGTAAAGAAAAATTATTTTTATCATCATTTTAAAACAGCATTTCGGTATCTTTTTGTCATTACCACACTGCATATCTGCGTGCTTTTTATTTTTTCCAGAGAAGCAGCTTCTTCTGGAATTGCAGAAACGGCGGAAACGATGTTCCCTTATGATTATGTTTGTATGGCGACATCTGATGAAGAAGAATATTTTGATGAGATTGCGAAAGAGAATGATGCAGATATCCTGATCTGTCCGATGGTGCGAGTGACGAATGTTGACAATTCGACAGATCTGAACGGCGCAATGGAAATCATGCAGCCACAGGGACAACAGATTGGAATCTCAGAATCTACTTATCGAATGCTATGTGAAAAGATTGGGAAAAAGCCAAACAAGCTGGATCTTGCAGATGATGGAAGTGAAATATATATTATCTTTCAGGAAGATAAAAGTGTTAAAGCGCATCCAATCGATTATTATATGGGCACTAAAATGCCTTTTCTGCATATTGGACAGCCGGTATTACATTATGATTACAAGAAGAGAGGAGCAATCTATCCGCAGCGGAAGATTGCAGGAATTGAGAGAAGCAGTCTGATTGGAAACTTAAGACAGGGGGAACATGAGAATGTGATTGTATTCTCAGATACATATTTTGAAAAGGTTCATGAATTGTGGAAGACAACGAATTGTCTTAACGGTGAACCTATTGCAGAAGAAGAGGGCATAGAAGATGTGACAGTGCACCACTGGCCGGACCGTCTGGTGCTGATCAACGCAGACGAGAATGAGAAACCTGTGATAGAAGAAAAACTTCAGAAGTTTGCAGAAAATCATAAGTATGATGTGAAATTTGACAGTGAGGTCCAGTCCTGGTACTCTAAGGATGAAATTGTTGATCAGAGGAAAGCAGGACGATTTATGAGTATTGCAGTAAGTCTATTTATCATCGTAATTCTGACACTTGTGACGCTGGTTCTTTTATACATGAAGGCAGAGTCTGAGATGAAAGAAAAAGTAAGACAGCAGGAGTTCTTAAAAAACATGGGAATGCGCGAGAAAGAAAGGCTTCGGATGATACGGTCAGAAGTACAATTTTATCTGTGGATTCCAATAGCAGTTTCAACGGCAGTATCTGTAATCTATACCCTGATATTGTGGAACATCCGTCTGTATACACCAGCCGACTGCATCGCATATATGAAAATCTATACCCTGATATATTTATTTTATGTAGCAGTGCAGATATTAGGAATCAATGGATTGTATCGATTCATTGTGAGAAAGTGTTCAAGATAATATGAAAAAGCGCCCATTGGGCGCTTTTTATAATACTATATCGCTCTTGTATATTCTTTCAGCCATTCTCTTTCTTCCTCGGTCAGATATGGGCCGATCTTTTCATATACGTCTTTGTGGTAATTATTCAGCCATTCTCTTTCATCTCTGCTCATTTCTTCCGGATCGATTCCATCCAGATCGATTGGAGCAAATGTGATAGTTTCGAAGTACATAAATTGTCCATATTTATTCTTATTGCCTTTTCTGACAATAAATTCATTTTCAATACGGATACCAAATTGTCCGTCTTCATAAATACCTGGCTCATCAGTGATTACCATGCCTTCTTCCAGCTGATGATGTTCATTTTTGCTTGGAACAATGTACCAGCGGAAACCGGTTGGTGCTTCGTGGATATTTCCAAGATATCCGACACCATGTCCCGTACCGCACTGGAAGTCAAGATCCAGATCCCAGATAGGACCTCTGGCAAGTATGTCAAGATTATATCCGTAGCATCCATAGAGGAATTTCGCACGAGACAGCCGCATCATGGCACGTACAACTGCTGTAAAGTACTTCTTCATCTGCTGGTCAACAGAACCAAGAATAAAGGTTCTTGTAATATCCGTAGATCCCTCAAAATATCCTCCGCCGGTATCGTTTAAGAAAAATGCCCCAGATTTAAGCTGTACGTCGGATTCTTCTGAAGGAGAGTAGTGCATCATAGCTGCATGATCATCGAATGCGCACAGTGGTTCGAAACTGTCGCGGATATAGCCTTCCTGCTCAGCACGGAGTTCGGTTAATTTTGCAGCTGAGCTTAATTCTGTGATCGGTTCTTTGTCATAGCGAGTCTTTACCCAGTACATGAACTTTGTAATTGCAACCCCATCTTTGATATGAGCTTCTTTGATATTTTCAAGCTCAACCTCATTCTTCATTGCCTTCATAAGGATGGTTGGGTTTGCTGCCTCTACGATCTTACAAGGAATATTCTTGTACAGAGCATAATTCATCTTCATTGGATCAATCAATGCAGTGCAATCAACATTGATCTTTTTGATATCTTCATAAATGTCGTTGTAAGGATGAATATTTACATTATTTTTCTTTAATTCTTCGTGGATACGGTCGTCTAATTTGGAATCGTCAACATAGAGTTCTACAGAATCCATTGTCACAATTGCATAAGAGAGAAGTAACGGGAAGAACTCAATATCATCCCCGCGGATATTCAGAAGCCAGCAAACATCATCCAGAGAAGCGATAATATGTGTATCTGCTCCATTTTCTTCCATTTTGGCTCTGACACGGGCAAGCTTGGAAGCAGTGCTTTCGCCGGAATATTTTTCTTCCAGAAAGAAAGCCGGTTTTTTGGAAAGAGACGGACGATCTTCCCAGATCTCATCGATCAGATCTTCTTCATAGTCAATCTTGATATGTTTTGCAGATAATGCTTCTTCATATTCCTGACCTTCGCCCATGGAAAGTACACGGCCGTCAAATGCAACAGTACCGCTTTCCGGAATCACATCATTTAAATATTCTGTGATAGAAGGAGTATCTCCTACGAACATTTTCATCAGACGGATTCCACTGCCTTCCAGTTCGTTTGTTGCCTGGAAGAAATATCTTCCATCAGTCCAGAGACCGCCGTCATCCCTGGTGATTACAGCTGTACCGTAGGATCCACTGAATCCGGTGATGAATTTTCTGGCTTTGAAGTGTTCTCCGACATATTCGCTCTGGTGGAAATCAGCAGTTGGGACTACGTATGCGTCGATTCCCTTTTCGGCCATAAGAGTACGAAGTTTTGCGATTCTTTCAGCTACAACTGTCATAATAAAACCTCCTTTATTGTAAATGTTTATAAAAAGAGGCTCCCGGGTATCCGGGAGCCCTTTCCTTTGAAAAGTAAATCCTGTTATGTATTGATTTATTTACCATCAACCAGTTCATCGAATTTCTTGGTAAATGCTAACATGATCAATCCGCAGGCGATGATAAGGATTGTAACGACACCATACGCCTTTACGAATGAGAACTTAGACAGGAAGTTGTAAAGCGGACCATATCCTTTTCCTGCGAAGAAAATGATGAATGGCCATACACCAAGCAGTGTTCCAAGAAGTTTCTTTGGAGCATATTTGCTGATGAAAGAGTTTCCAAGTGGTGAGAAGATAACTTCACCAACTGTCATGAACAAAGCAGTTAAGATAATGATCCAGATACCTACAGGCTCTTTTGTTCCTTCACCGCTAAGGAAAGCAGCGAGAACCATACATGCTGTACACAGACCAAGGAAAAGAATACCAACAGCTGTCTTTGTGAACATACCCCAGTCACCCTGTGGTCTCTGTTTCATCTTAGCCCAGATACCTGCAAATACAGGGCAAAGAACGATACAAAGAAGAGCGTTCATAGAGTCGAACCATGCGGTAGGCATTGTGAAGGAACCGATATTCCAGTTAGCCCATCCTGAACCAGCTTCTGAAATTGGACCGAACTCATAGTAAACTGGCATGTAAACCATGTACCAGATCAACCAGAAGATACCAGAGAACAGTGTACAGATTAAGATAGCGATAACACGGTTTTTCTCAAGTTTGGTAAGAGGAGCGTTGTCTTTCTCTTTGTCAGCCTTTTCAACATTTTCTGTTCTGTTGTCAACAAGGAATGGTTTCTTACCAGCTTCTCCGAAGAATCTCATTCCGAAGAGCCACCAAGCACAGTCAATGAAAAGGAAGATACCGCAGACAAGGAACAGTCCACGATAGCCAAGAGCTGATTTTGCTAAAAGGCTCAGGAATGTTGTTCCACAGAAGGAACCGATGTTAACAAAAGAGTACTGGATACTGAATACGGAATCCAGAGTATCAGCATCAGCTAATGGGAACAGACGTCCATTGATACCAGATACGTTTCCTTTGAAGCAACCTGTACCGATAGACAACAGAATGATCATTGCCCAAAGCATTCCCACTCCGTTTGCTTTCCATGCGATCAGGTAGCTGAGTCCCATAAGAATCTCTCCCACTGGTACCAGGATTCTTGGGCTGATCCAACGGTCAGCGATATATCCACCGATAATAGGTGTGATATAAGTAAATGCTACCAGGTTGGAACTCATTGCAGCACCGACAGATTTGTCGAGGCCAAGACCGCCATTTGCAACATCAGCTGCGATGAAAATGGCGAGAGCCCATTTAGCTGCGTAGTAAGCAAGTCTTTCAAATGTGAAGGAAAGACTACATACATAGAAACCAAATGGCCATTTCTTTTTTGTTGTTTCCATTTTTAACCCTCCAATTAAAAATATAGTTTAGTATTCCCCCATGTGGTATGCCTTAAAATAGTGATTCTAAATACCACATATCAGAACCACGATAAATATATCACAATTTAGACTAAAGTACAATAAAAAGTTAAGAAAAATTTAATGAATAGTGGAAAATTCACAATTGCTTTGCTATAGTACAGCGTCAAAAAGTCAACTGATAAAAATAGCATGACAATAAATTAACGAAATAATAGAAAAAGTATTGCAGAATGGTGGGAAAAAAGATATAATAAAATTGGCAAAAATTTGGTTTTACTTTTTTAAAATATTGAAAACCCAATTTAAATATGAAGGAAAATGGAGGGCTAGACTATGGGCAACATGGCAACAGAAAATGCAGCAAGTGCAAGAATTTCTTCCTTACTTGATGCAGGCAGCTTTGTTGAAATCGGTGGTGCTGTAACTGCCAGAAATACGGATTTCAACATGCAGGAAAAAGAGACTCCGGCAGATGGTGTAATTACCGGATATGGAGTGATTGATGGAAATCTGGTGTATGTATATAGCCAGGATGCTTCTGTATTGAATGGAGCAATTGGTGAGATGCATGCAAAGAAGATTGCAAATATCTATGATATGGCAATGAAAATGGGTGCACCGGTAATCGGACTGGTGGATTGTGCAGGCCTTAGACTTCAGGAGGCAACAGATGCACTGGAAGCATTCGGAAAATTATATATGAAGCAGTCAATGGCATCAGGAGTCATTCCGCAGATCACTGCGATTTTCGGAAGGTGCGGCGGAGGCCTTTCTATTGTTCCGGCTCTTACAGATTTTACATTTATGGAAGCTAAGAATGGAAAATTGTTCATGAATTCTCCAAATGCAATTCCAGGAAATGATATTTCCAAATGTGATACTTCTTCTGCAAAATTCCAGAGTGAAAACACTGGGCTTGTAGATGGTATCGGAACAGAAGAAGAGATCCTCGGTGAGATCCGTACACTGGTATGCATGTTACCATGTAATAATGAAGAAGATGCTTCCTATGATGAATGTACAGATGATCTGAACAGACCTTGTGCAGAGATCGAGAATGCAACAGAAGATACAGCAATAGCCCTTGCTTCTATTTCTGACAGCAATATTTTCTGTGAAGTAAAGAAAGAATATGCAAAAGACATGGTTACCGGGTTCATTAAGTTAAATGGTATGACTGTCGGTGCAGTTGCGAATCGTTCAAAGGTATATAATGAGGAAGCAGAAGTGACGGCTGAATTTGATGGGTCTTTGTCTGCGGACGGAGCTGAGAAAGCAGCAGAGTTTGTAGAGTTCTGTGACGCATTTAATATTCCTGTTCTGACACTTACGAATGTCAGCGGATTTACAGCAAGTAAATATGATGAAAAACGTCTTGCGAAAGCAGCTGCAAAGCTTACCTATGCTTTTGCGAATGCAACTGTTCCGAAAGTAAATGTTGTGATCGGAAAAGCTTTTGGAAGTGCATACGTTACAATGAATAGTAAGGCTCTGGGAGCTGATATGGTATATGCATGGCCGGAATCTGAGATTGGAATGATGGATTCTGAGCTGGCTGCAAAGATTATGTATGCAGATGCAGATGCTGCAACCATCAGAGAAAAAGCAGCGGAATATAAAGGACTGCAGTCCAGTCCGCTATCTGCAGCAAGACGAGGATATGTGGATGCAATGATTGAGCCTGCTGATACAAGAAAATATGTAATTGGCGCATTTGAAATGTTATTCACAAAGAGAGAAGACCGTCCGATGAAAAAGCATGGAACGGTTTAGAGAGGTGAGGCAAAGTGAAGAAAAAATTAAGCGTATTACTCTGTGTAGTTGCTGCAATGCTCTGCTTTACCGCATGTGGAGGCAGTAAGGAAACCCTCCAGTATGATGAGAGCAGCATTACGCAGTCAACAGACTTTTTGATAGAATACTGCAGTGCTATTGATGAGGCTACAATCGAACAGTGGAAAAGTATGACTGATTTTCAGATGGAGTCGCAGCTGAGCCAGGCTGGAGTACCATATACAAAGGACAGTTTCCTGGGAGCTATGGATGCATGGAACCAGGCAGCGAAAGAGTGTGGTGAATATATCGGACATGGAGATTATCAGTATGAAGCTTCTACAGATGAACTGAAGGTAGTGACTTCTGCGGAATTTTCAGAACGTGATGCGACAATTACATTTATCTATGATGATGACCTGTATCTGGAAAGTGTGACGATTGATGCAAAATACTCAATTGGTGAGATCATGAAGAAGGCCGGACTGAATACAGTCCTTGGCATGGGTACAGTATTTGTGGTGCTGATCTTTATTTCGCTTCTGATTTCTCTGTTTAAGTATATTCCTGCAATTCAGGAAAAGTTTCAGAAGAAACAGGTATCTGATACAAAAACAGAAGCCGCACCGGCATCAGCTGTACCGGTAGTTTCGGAAACAGAAGATGTGACAGATGATCTGGAACTTGTAGCTGTTATAGCGGCGGCAATCGCAACAGCAGAAGGAACCAGCACAGATGGATTCGTGGTTCGCAGTATCAGACGCCGACCATCTAATAAATGGCATGCATAAGTTATTGTAAGAAGAGATTAGGAGGATAATTCAATGAAAAATTATACAATTACAGTAAACGGCAACGTATATGATGTAACAGTAGAAGAGAACGGAAGTTCTTCAGCACCGGTTGCAGCACCAAAGGCAGCACCAAAAGCAGCGCCGGCTGCAGCACCAAAAGCAGCACCGAAGACATCTGCAGGTGCAGGCTCCATTGAAGTGAAAGCAGGAGCTGCAGGAAAGGTATTCAAGATTGAAGCAAATGTTGGACAGAGCGTAAAGAAAGGTGACGCTGTTGTAATCATTGAAGCAATGAAGATGGAAATTCCAGTTGTGGCACCGGAAGACGGAACAGTAGCAAGCATTAACGTAGCAGTTGGTGATGCAATCGAATCAGGAGCTGTTCTGGCAACATTGAATTAATGGCATACAAAAGATATTTATCTAACACGACTGGAGGTTAAAAAATGGAATATATAACGACAACATTAGGAAACCTCGTGCATCAGACGGCATTTTTCAGTCTTACATGGGGCAATGTAGTCATGATTGCGGTTGCATGCTTTTTCCTGTATCTTGCAATCAGACATGGATTTGAACCTTTGCTCCTCGTGCCAATCGCATTTGGTATGCTGCTGGTTAATATCTATCCGGATATTATGCTCCATGCAGAGGATGCAGCAAATGGAACGGGTGGACTTCTCTATTACTTCTATGTATTAGATGAGTGGTCTATTCTTCCATCCCTGATCTTCATGGGTGTAGGTGCGATGACAGACTTTGGACCGCTGATCGCGAATCCGAAGAGTTTCCTTCTGGGAGCAGCGGCTCAGTTTGGTATCTTTGCAGCTTATCTTGGAGCAATGGCAATGGGATTTTCTGATAAAGCGGCCGCAGCAATTTCAATCATTGGTGGTGCTGATGGACCGACTTCTATCTTCCTGGCAGGTAAGCTTGGACAGACGGCTATTATGGGACCGATTGCGGTAGCGGCATATTCTTATATGTCACTGGTACCAATTATTCAGCCGCCGATTATGAAACTTCTGACGACAGAAGAAGAACGTAAGATTAAGATGGAACAGTTACGTCCGGTATCTAAACTGGAGAAAATCTTATTCCCGATTATTGTTACGATTGTAGTATGTACGATTCTTCCTACTACTGCACCACTGGTTGGTATGTTGATGCTTGGTAACCTGTTCCGTGAATCAGGTGTGGTAAGACAGTTGACAGAAACAGCTTCCAATGCTCTGATGTATATTGTAGTTATCCTGCTTGGTACATCCGTAGGTGCTACGACAAGCGCTGAAGCATTTCTGAATCTGGATACACTTAAGATTGTAGCTCTTGGATTGATCGCGTTTGCATTTGGTACAGCTGCAGGTGTAATTTTCGGTAAAATAATGTGTATTGCAACACATGGCAAGGTAAATCCGCTGATTGGTTCTGCCGGAGTATCTGCGGTTCCGATGGCAGCCAGAGTATCACAGAAGGTTGGAGCAGAGGCTGATCCGACAAACTTCCTTCTGATGCATGCTATGGGACCAAACGTTGCAGGTGTTATCGGAACAGCGGTAGCAGCCGGAACATTTATGGCAATCTTTGGTGTAGGCGTTTAAGTAAGATAGAATATTAGGAGGAAATAAAATGGCTGGAATAGAGAAAAAACCGGTAAAGATTACTGAAACGATTCTGCGTGATGCGCATCAGTCTCTGATCGCTACACGTATGACAACCGAGCAGATGCTTCCGATCATTGAAAAAATGGACAAGGTAGGTTACCACTCTGTAGAGTGCTGGGGCGGAGCTACTTTCGATGCATCTCTTCGTTTCCTGAAAGAAGATCCATGGGACAGACTTCGTAAATTCCGTGATGGATTCAAGAATACAAAGCTGCAGATGTTATTCCGTGGACAGAATATCCTTGGATATCGCCCATACGCAGATGATGTGGTAGAATATTTTGTACAGAAATCAGTTGCAAATGGAATTGATATTATCCGTATTTTCGACTGTCTGAACGATCTTCGTAACCTGCAGACAGCAGTGAAGGCAGCAAATAAAGAGAAGGCAGAGGCTCAGGTAGCGCTTTCTTATACTCTGGGGGATGCTTATACTTTGGAATACTGGGTAGATATTGCAAAGAGAATTGAAGATATGGGTGCAGATTCTATCTGTATTAAGGATATGGCAGGTCTTCTGGTTCCATATAAGGCTACGGAACTGATCGGAGCATTGAAAGAAGCAGTGGATCTTCCGATTCAGCTTCATACACACTATACATCTGGTGTTGCTTCCATGACTTACTTAAAGGCAGTTGAGGCTGGTGTCGATGTGATTGATACAGCAATGTCTCCATTTGCGCTTGGAACTTCTCAGCCTGCAACAGAAGTTATGGTAGAAACCTTCAAGGGTACACCGTATGATACCGGACTGGATCAGAAATTACTGGCAGAGATTGCTGATTACTTCCGACCGATCCGTGATGAAGCTCTGGACAGTGGTCTTCTGAATCCGAAGAATATGGGTGTAAATATCAAGACTCTGTTATATCAGGTACCTGGAGGTATGTTATCTAACCTGACTTCTCAGTTGAAAGAACAGGGAGCAGAAGATAAGTTCTATGATGTACTGGAGGAAGTACCAAGAGTTCGTAAAGACCTTGGTGAGCCGCCACTTGTTACACCATCTTCTCAGATTGTTGGTACACAGGCTGTATTCAATGTATTGATGGGTGAGCGTTATAAGATGGCTACTAAAGAAACAAAAGATATTTTAAGCGGAAAATATGGTGCAACTGTAAAACCATTCAATGAAGAAGTAAAAGAGAAAGTTCTTGGAAAAGATGCAGAAGTTATCACCTGCCGTCCGGCAGATCTGATTCCAGATGAATTGGATACTCTCCGTAAAGAATGTGAGCAGTGGATCCAGCAGGATGAGGACGTACTGTCTTACGCACTGTTCCCGCAGGTAGCTGTTGATTTCTTTAAATATAGAGAAGCTCAGCAGACAAAGGTAGATGCAACTGTAGCAGATACTGAGAATGGAAGTTACCCTGTTTAAAATATGTTGTAAATTTTTTATATGAAGTTTAAGCCAGAGGCCGGGAAGAAATTCTCGGTTTCTGGCTTTTATTGACTATTTTGTATCAAGGCTATATAATAAAAACAATGTTTGGTAAAGAGGTAACACTAAATGAGAAGCAAGAATGAATTGTTACAGAAGATTGATGACGGATATCTGAAGTTTAGTAAAGGACAGAAGAAACTGGCAGATTTTATCCGTAAGGATTATGATAAGGCGGCATTCCTGACAGCAGCGAAGATGGGGGAAGAGGTTGGTGTCAGTGAGTCTACAGTTGTACGCTTTGCCACAGCTCTGGGATATGCCGGATATCCGGAGTTTCAGAAGGCCCTGGGAGAACTGGTGAGGACAAAGTTGAATTCGATCCAGCGGATGGAGGTTACATATGGAAGAATCAGCCAGGGAGAGATCCTGACATCTGTACTCCAGTCTGATATTGAGAAAATCAAGCTTACGATGGATGGAATTGATCATGAAGCGTTTGAAATGGCAGTAGATACGATTTTAAAAGCGAACAGGATCTATGTGATCGGAATCAGAAGCTGTTCTCCGCTTGCAAGTTTTTTAAGTTTTTACCTGAATCTGATCTGCGATAATGTGACAGCAGTGAATACAAATAGTTCGAGTGAGATTTTTGAACAGCTGATCCGGATCAATGAGAAGGATGTAATTATTGGGATCAGTTTTCCGCGATATTCAATGCGTACATTGAAAGCACTGGAATTCGCAAGTAATCGAAAAGCAACAGTGATCACGCTGACAGACAGTGTACATTCGCCTATGACGCTGTATTCTTCGTGTAATTTGATCGCAAGAAGTGACATGGCTTCTATTGTGGACTCTCTGGTTGCGCCTTTGAGTGTTGTAAATGCACTGGTGGTTGCATTGTGTATGAAGAAACAGAAAGAAGTAATCACGACGCTCGAGACATTGGAACAGATCTGGGATGAATATCAGGTGTACAGCAAAGATGAATTGAATATGGTGGGAGATAAAGTAGAATTATCCGGGACATCGATGGAAGAAGATGAGGAAAGCGAAGATGAGTAAAGTGTTGATCGTAGGCGGCGGCGCAGCCGGCATGTTTGCCTCCGTGACAGCGGCGGAAAATGGACATGAAGTTCTGGTGTTTGAAAAAAATGAAAAGCTTGGGAAAAAGCTTTTTATTACAGGAAAAGGCAGATGCAATCTGACAAACGCATGTGATATGGATCAATTATTCCATTGTGTGGTTTCGAATTCAAAATTTTTGTACAGCAGTTTTTATGGATTTACGAATCAGGATGTGATTGCCTGTTTTGAATCCCTTGGTCTTCGGACGAAAATTGAGCGTGGAGACAGAGTGTTTCCGGTATCGGATCATTCATCCGATGTGATTCGTGTGCTGGCAGACAGGATGCAGCAGCTGGGAGTAAAGGTCTTTTACAATACGGAAGTACAAGAGATTGTTCAGAAAGACGGGGCTTTTCATCATATTGTGCTGGGAGATAAACGCGAAGTGTGTGCGGATGCCTGTATCATTGCGACCGGAGGATTGTCGTATCAAAGCACAGGATCTACTGGAGATGGTTTCAGGTTCGCCAAGGCTATGGGACATGAGATTACGGAATGTATGCCGTCCCTGGTTCCATTAGAGACGAAAGAATCCTGGGTGAAAGATCTGCAGGGTCTGTCTTTGAAAAATGTAAATGTAACCATCTTTGATGGAAAGAAAAAAATGTATGATGAATTTGGTGAGATGCTTTTTACTCATTATGGCGTTAGTGGTCCGTTAATTTTAAGTGCCAGCAGTTATATAGGAAAAAAACTAAAAGACAGAGAACTTCGTCTCAGTATAGATCTGAAACCTGCACTGTCTTTTGAACAGCTGGATCATCGTATTCTGAAAGACTTTGAGGAAAATCAGAACCGGCAGTTTAAAAATGCAATCGGTGGCTTATTTCCTTCCAAGTTAGTTCCGGTTATGATAGAATTAAGCAATATTGCACCAGAGAAAAAAGTCAATGTCATATCCAGAGAGGAAAGAAAACAGTTCGTTGAACTGATTAAGAATTTTTCCATGACAGTAACAGGACTTCGGGATTATAATGAAGCAATCATTACCAAAGGCGGTGTTAAAACGAAAGAGATTGATCCTGGTACAATGGAGTCTAAAATAGTTAAAAATCTTTATTTCGCAGGAGAAGTGATTGATCTGGATGCGCTGACAGGAGGCTTTAATCTGCAGATTGCATGGTCTACTGCATATGCAGCGGGAAGTAGTATAAGATAAAGAAAAGGAGAACTGTATGAAAGAAAAATATCAATTTCATTACGTTGAAACACAAGAGGTCCTGACAGATTTTCTGAAAGTAAACGGTATGACAAAACTTTCCAATAATTATAGGATTGTAGTTGCGATGGGCGGAGTATTTGTCCTTGTGATCATGCTTTATACCGGAGTGGTTCCAGAGGGGAATCCGGCAGGTGTTTTCATGTTTGGAATCAAATATCTGATAGGATGGGCTCTGGCTTTTGTAATTGCTGAGATTCTGGCCAGAACTGTGGGCAGGAGGATAGAGCTGATTACGTGTAACGGAGATGGAGAAGATCTGTATAGCAGGCGTATAGAAAAATGGAAAAAACCGTCTGAAGTCAAGGTGGAATTTGGTAAAGATTCCTGGACGAGCAAGGTACATGGAATTGATCAGACGCTCTATTACAAAGATGTAATCAGAATTATTGAGAGTGATGAGATTCTGGCAATGATCGCGCAGGTTGCAACTGGCGGAAAAAAGTTTTTCGGTTTTCCCAAAAATGGACTTCAGGATGGTGATATTGAAGAATTTAAGGCATTTCTCCTTTCTAAATGTACCGGAGTAAAAAAAGGAATTGAAAAAGTAAATATCCGTGATGAAAAAGCGGACAAAAAAGCAAATGTGAAAAAATTAAATAAGAAAAGAAGTAAAAAGAAATAATGGGAGACTGACATATGGGATATAATGTGGCTATTGACGGACCGGCAGGAGCCGGAAAAAGTACCATTGCAAAACTGGTTGCAAAAAAGAAAGGATATATATATGTTGATACTGGCGCCATGTACCGGGGGCTGGCAATTCATTTTCTGGACCAGGGGATTCATGCACAGGAGACGGATAAAGTAATAAAAGCCTGCCAGAATGCTCAGGTGACGATCCGGTACGAAGAAGGAGTACAGCAGGTGTATCTGAATGGAAAGAATATTACGTCCCGGCTGCGGGAGGAAGAAGTAGGGAATATGGCATCTGTCACTTCGGCAATACCGGAAGTGAGGGCAAAACTTTTAGAATTACAACAGAACCTAGCTCATACACAGGACGTCATTATGGATGGAAGAGATATTGGAACCTGTGTTCTTCCAAACGCAGATGTAAAGGTGTTTCTGACTGCCAGTGTGGAGACGAGGGCAAAGCGCAGATATCAGGAACTGCAGGAAAAAGGGATTGCCTGTGATCTTGAGGAAATTAAGTCTGACATTCAGGAGAGAGATCACCGGGATATGACCAGAGAGATTGCGCCTCTTAAGCAGGCTGAAGATGCATATCTGGTTGACAGCTCTGATATGACAATCGACGAAGTAGTAGATGCAATTGTGGAATTATGTAAGTAAGAGCGGAAAGGATAGCGTCGACATATATGAAAGTTGAATTAGCAAAGACTGCCGGATTCTGCTTTGGGGTGAGAAGGGCAGTCGATACTGTTTATGAGCAGGCTGAAAAACATCAGGGAGAAAGAATCTATACCTATGGACCGATTATTCATAATGAAGAAGTGATTCAAGATTTACGGAAGCATGGAGTAGAAGTAATCGGAGAGGAAAAGGATCTGGACCGCATAAAAGAAGGAATTGTTGTGATCCGTTCTCACGGGGTTCCTCAGGTCGTTTGTAAAAAAATTGAAAAGAAAGGGTTTACTTGTGTAGATGCTACTTGTCCATTTGTAAAAAAGATCCACAAAATCGTAGCAGAAGAAAGTGCAAAAGGATCTCATATTATTATTGTTGGCAACAGTGAGCATCCGGAAGTGGAGGGAATCCGCGGATGGGCGGGAAATGATGTAACGGTGATCCAGACCGCAGAAGATGCACGTGACTTCAGACTTGAAGATGCGGGACAAAAAGTATGCATTGTATCACAAACGACATTTAACTACAATAAATTCAAAGATTTAGTTGAAATTATTTCAGAAAAGGGGTATGATATAATTGTTTTAAATACGATTTGCAATGCGACAAAAGAACGGCAGGAGGAAGCCCGGCGGATTGCAAAGAGAGTAGATGCTATGGTTGTGATAGGTGATAAGCGTAGTTCAAATACTCAGAAGTTATTTGAAATCTGTAAAGAAGAATGTTTGAATACGTACTATATACAGACACTTGACGATTTGGATATGAATCAATTAAGGTCCGTGGAAACAGTAGGTATTACAGCAGGGGCATCCACGCCCAATAATATAATTGAGGAGGTTCAAAATTATGTCAGAATTAACTTTTGAACAAATGTTGGAAGAGTCTTTTAAAACAATAAGAAATGGAGAGGTCGTAGATGGTACAGTCATCGATGTAAAACCTGATGAAATCATCTTGAATATAGGTTACAAGGCAGACGGTATCATCACAAGAAGTGAGTATACCAATGAGACGAATGCAGATCTCACAACAATGGTATCTGTAGGTGACAAGATGTCCGCAAAAGTGTTAAAAGTGAATGACGGAGAAGGTCAGGTTCTGTTGACATATAAGAGACTGGCAGCTGAAAAGGGGAATGAAAGATTAAAAGAAGCTTTTGAAAACCATGAAGTATTAAAGGCTCCTGTTGCCCAGATCCTTGGTGGAGGATTAAGCGTAGTGATCGACGAAGCAAGAGTATTTATCCCTGCAAGCCTTGTATCCGATACTTATGAAAAAGACTTGAGCAAATATCAGGATCAGGAGATTGAATTTGTAATTAGTGAGTTTAATCCGAGAAGAAATCGTGTGATCGGTGACAGAAGACAGCTTCTGGTTGCAGAGCGTGCGGAAAAACAGAAAGAGTTATTTGGCAAGATTCAGGTTGGTGACAGAATGGAAGGAACTGTTAAGAATGTAACAGATTTTGGTGCGTTCATTGATCTTGGCGGAGTTGATGGTCTTCTTCACATTTCTGAGATGTCCTGGGGACGTGTAGAGAATCCTAAGAAGGTATTCCAGGTTGGTGAAAAACTTGAAGTTATGATCAAAGATATTCATGATACAAAGATCGCATTAAGCCTGAAGTTCCCTGAGACCAATCCATGGGCAAATGCAGCTGAGGATTATGCAGTAGGTACTGTTATCACAGGAAAAGTTGCAAGAATGACAGATTTTGGAGCATTTGTAGAACTTGCACCTGGTGTGGATGCGCTTCTGCATGTATCCCAGATTTCAAGAGCACATGTGGATAAACCATCAGATGTATTATCTGTAGGTCAGGAAATCACTGCTAAAGTTGTAGATTTGAATGAGGCAGAAAAGAAAATCAGCTTAAGCATGAAGGCACTTGAGCCGGTTGCTGAAGAAAAAGCTGAAACGGAAAGCGTGGATGAAGGTGCTGCTGAATAGTAATCAGAAAGCAAATAATAGCGAATATGGGTTGATTTTAAAAAGATAGAGACAATATGTCTCTATCTTTTCTATGTTAAAAAATCGACAAAATGTTCATGGAAATATACAAAAGAATTAACGGTATCCACTGGATAAACGGGAAATTTTCTTGTATAGTATATTAAGAGTAAAAAGGAAGGAAGGAAAAAAGGATGGCATTGTTAACATTTAAGGGTGGAGTACACCCGGATGACGGCAAGAGCCTGGCGAAAGATAAGGCGATTGTCGACTTAAAACCTAAAGGCGATCTGGTATATCCGGTTTCTCAGCATATTGGTGCTCCGGCGAATCCGGTAGTAGCCGTTGGGGACCATGTCCTGAAAGGCCAGATGATCGCGGAAGCCGGAGGATTTGTATCTGCACCTATTTACGCTTCTGTGTCCGGTACGGTAAAAGCGATTGCTCCGCATATGAATCCAACAGGAGGTACTGTGAACAGTATCGTGATTGAGAATGATGGAGAATATACGGAAGTAGAATATCCAGAGGTAAAACCGCTGGATGAGATGAGTAAAGAAGAGATCCTGAATACGATCGGCAATGCCGGTGTCGTAGGTATGGGTGGAGCTGGTTTCCCGACAAGAGTAAAATTATCACCGAAAGAACCAGAAAAGATCGATTTCATTATTGCAAACTGTGCGGAATGTGAGCCTTATATTACGGCTGATTACAGAACGATCATGGAGACACCGGAAAAACTGGTTGGTGGAATGAAGATAGTTCTTAAGCTGTTCGATAACGCAAAAGGAATTTTTGCTGTAGAGGATAATAAGCCGGATTGTATTGAAAAATTAAAAGAACTGACGAAGGATGACCCACGTCTGGAAGTACTTGCACTTAAGACCAAGTACCCACAGGGTGGTGAGCGTCAGCTGATTTATGCAACAACGGGAAGAGCGATCAATTCTGCGATGCTTCCTGCAGATGCGGGATGTGTTGTAGATAATGTTGCAACACTGGTAAGTATTTATCAGGCAGTGGCAGAAGGAAAGCCTTCTATGGAACGAGTAGTTACTGTAAGCGGAGATGCTGTGGCTGAGCCTGGTAACTTCAGAGTACCATTTGGTATCAACCAGCAGGAACTGGTAGAAGCAGCCGGTGGATTTAAGACTGAGCCGGAGAAGCTGATTTCCGGTGGACCGATGATGGGATTCTCCATGTTTACACTGGATGTGCCGGTTACCAAGACTTCTTCCTCTATTCTTGGATTTACAAAAGATGAGGTTGCGAAGTATGAACCATCTGCATGTATCAATTGCGGACGATGTGTGGACGCATGTCCAAGCCGCCTGATTCCGTCAAGACTTGCAGATTATGCAGAGCGTCATGATGAAGCTGCGTTTACTTCTCATGAAGGGCTGGAATGTATGGAATGTGGTTCCTGCAGTTTTGTCTGTCCGGCGAAACGTCCGTTGAAACAGGCAATTGGTTCTATGAGAAAGATTGCGTTAGCAAACCGCAAAAAGAAAAAATAAATCAGAAAGAAAAAAAGAGGTGAACAAACGTGAGTGAGAACAAGTTGAAAATGTCATCTTCACCACACATTCGTTCCAAAGCAACCACAAGCAACATTATGCTGATGGTGACCATTGCACTTTTACCGGCAGCTGCGTTTGGTGTATGGAACTTTGGACTGCCAGCGTTCGGAATGCTGGTTACTACAACGGTAACAGCAGTTTTGACAGAATACATATATGAAAAATTAATGCACAAAAAGATCACAGTGGGTGACTGGAGTGCAGTTGTAACTGGATTATTGCTTGGACTTAACATGCCTCCTACAGCACCATGGTGGATGGGCGCTCTTGGAAGTGTTTTTGCAATCCTGATTGTAAAACAGTTATTTGGCGGACTCGGACAGAACTTTATGAACCCTGCCCTTGGAGCAAGATGTTTCCTGCTGATTTCCTTTACAAGCCAGATGACAACTTTTGTTTATGATGGTGTAACAGGACCGACTCCTTTGGCATCCCTGAAAAGTGGAGAGGCTGTGAACAGCATGGATATGCTGATTGGAACAATTCCTGGAACCATTGGAGAGACATCAGTGATCGCAATTATCATCGGAGCTATTTTCCTGATTCTTATGGGAATCATTGATCTTAGGATCCCGGGTACTTATATTGTGACATTTGTGATCTTTATTGGAATCTTTGGACATTTTGCGAATCCAAATGTCGGATTCTTTGATCCGCAGTATATTACAGCACACCTCTGTGGCGGTGGTCTGATGCTTGGTGCCTGGTTTATGGCAACTGATTATGTAACCTCGCCGATTACAAAAAAAGGTCAGTATGTATATGGTATCCTGCTTGGTGTCCTGACCGGATTATTCCGTCTCTTTGGCGCTTCAGCAGAAGGTGTGTCTTATGCGATTATCATCAGTAACCTTTTAGTTCCATTGATCGAGAGGGTTACTCTTCCAAAACCATTTGGTAAAGGAGGAGAAAAATAATGAATAAGATAGTAAAAAATACAATGATTCTTACGGTGATCACATTGATTGCAGGACTTGCACTTGGTGTGGTATATGAGATTACCAAAGATCCAATCGCAAAAGTACAGGAAAGTGCCAAGATAGAAGCATGGCAGGCTGTATTTCCAGAAGCTGATATGGATGAGTTTGAACCGACAGAATTAGACCAGGAAGCCGCTGATCAGGCAATTGCTGATATGGGCGTGAATGCAACAATCGATGAAGTATGTACAGTTGGCGATGAGGGATATGTAATTACAACTACAGATAAAGACGGATTTGGCGGAAGCATTCAGATCACGGTTGGTATTACAACAGATGGTACTGTAAACGGAGTGTCCATTTTATCAATCAGTGAGACAGCCGGTCTTGGAATGAGAGCGACAGAACCTGCATTCTATGAGCAGTATGTAGGAAAACAGACAGATAAATTTGTTGTATCAAAAGATGGCGGAGATGGGGAACCGATCGATGCGTTAAGTGGTGCAACCATTACTTCAAGAGCAGTAACCGGAGCTGTCAATGCTGCACTCGGTTACTACCAGAATGCATTTCAATAGGAGGTAGTTCGTGATGAATAAATGTACTGAGCGAGTATATAACGGTCTGATCAAAGAAAATCCTACCTTCGTTTTGATGTTAGGTATGTGTCCGACCCTGGCGGTAACAACATCCGCCATGAACGGTGTAGGTATGGGCCTTTCCACAACGGTCGTACTTGTACTGTCCAATATGTTGATTTCCATGTTGCGTAAGGTGATTCCGGATTCTGTCAGAATGCCGGCATTTATCGTAGTCGTAGCATCTTTTGTAACGATTGTACAGTTCCTTCTGGAAGGTTTTGTGCCGAGTCTGTATGATTCACTTGGAATTTATATTCCATTGATTGTAGTAAACTGTATCATTCTTGGACGTGCGGAAAGCTATGCTTCCAAGAATCCGGTTCTTCCATCTATTTTTGATGGTATTGGTATGGGACTTGGCTTTACCTTTGGACTTACCTGTATCGGTATTGTTCGAGAGCTGATAGGTACAGGTGCAATCTTTGGTGCACAGATTCTGCCACTTGCAGACACTGCAGCAGGTGTAGGCGGATACGTTCCGGTGACAATCTTTATTCTGCCTCCTGGAGCATTCCTTGTTCTGGCATTCCTTGTAGCGGCTATGAATAAGATCCGTAAGAGAGCAGAAAAGAAGGGTAAGAAGATTGCAGAACCTCAGGGATGTGGTGCAGATTGTGCTTCCTGTGGCGGATGTGAAGGAAAAGTGTTCCCAACAGGAAATGAAGAGTAGGAGGAGTACATAGATGAAAGAATTATTGATTATTGCAATCGGTTCAGCTCTTGTAAATAACGTTGTACTCAGCCAGTTCCTGGGAATCTGTCCATTCCTTGGTGTTTCCAAAAAGGTTGAGACTGCAGCCGGCATGGGCGGTGCTGTAGTATTTGTTATTACAATTGCTTCATTTGTAACAGGTTTGATTTATAAGTTCATTTTGACACCGCTGGGATTTGAATATCTCCAGACAATCGTGTTTATTCTGATCATTGCAGCATTGGTACAATTCGTAGAAATGTTCCTGAAGAAAGCAATGCCGCCATTATATAATGCATTGGGAGTTTATCTTCCTTTGATCACAACAAACTGTGCGGTACTTGGTGTTGCACTTACAAATGTGCAGAAGGAATACACAATTCTGGAAGGCGTGATCAATGGTGTTGGAACATCTGTTGGATTCTTGATCGCAATTGTGATCATGGCTGGAATTCGTGAAAAAATTGAATACAATGATATTTCAGAATCCTTCCAGGGAACTCCGATCGTTCTGATTACAGCTTGTCTGATGGCGATTGCGTTCTGTGGATTCTCAGGATTATTATAGGAGGAGGCTAACAATGAGTGTTACAGGTATTATTCTTGCTGCGGTAATCGTAGGCGGCACCGGATTATTCATTGGTGTGTTCCTCGGGATTGCAGGTAAGAAATTTGCAGTAAAAGTAGATGAAAGAGAAGAAGCCATCCTTGGAGTACTTCCTGGAAACAACTGTGGTGGTTGTGGATATGCAGGATGTTCTGGTCTCGCTGCCGCTATTGTAAAAGGAGAAGCCGAGGTCGGTGGATGTCCGGTCGGCGGAGCCCCGGTTGCAGCAAAAGTTGGCGAGATCATGGGAGTTGCTGCAGGAGAGCAGGTTCATCAGGTGGCATTTGTAAAATGTGCAGGAACCTGTGATAAAGCAAAACAGGAATATGAATATCACGGACTGAATGACTGTACGATGATTAATATGATGCAGGATGGCGGACCGAAGGCATGTAATTATGGATGTCTTGGAGAAGGAAGCTGTGTAAAGGCATGTCCGTTTGATGCGATTCATATTGTAGACGGAATTGCTGTTGTTGATAAAGAAGCATGTAAAGCATGTGGAAAATGTATTGCAGTATGTCCGAAGAACCTGATCGAACTGGTACCGTATGAGCAGAAACATCTGGTACAGTGCAGTTCCAGAGATAAAGGTAAAACTGTAATGCAGGCATGTTCTGTAGGATGTATTGGATGTAAGATGTGTGAAAAAGTCTGCCAGTTTGAAGCCGTTAAGGTAGAAGGTAATGTTGCACATATCGATCCTGAAAAATGTACAAACTGTGGTGCATGTGCTGAGAAGTGTCCGAAGAAGATTATTCTGTAGGATGAAGGAAAAGAGCATGAAACGTACGTTGAAACAGGTTTTGTGTGATGCTTTCACATTGATGTGGAAAGATATAAGAGATGCAAAATGGGCGATTATTGTGATAATCGCCTATTTTGTATCTTTGAAAAAATTTTTACACAGTATGTGCCTGATGGTGTGGCTTACAGGATATCCATGTCCGACTTGTGGTATGACAAGAGCGGCATTTTATCTGATACATCTTGATTTTTCTGGTGCATGGAGCATGCATCCATTTATTTTTGTGATTGTAGGGTATCTTTTCATTTTTTGCTGGGAACGTTACATTCTTAGGCGTAAAGCTGGTGAAAAATGGAAGTGGCTCTTGAGCCTTTTGATTGCTGCAATGATCCTGTATTATATCTGGAGAATGATCCATTATTTTCCGGGAGAAGCGCCGATGAGCTATTATTACGATAATCTGGCTATGTTAATCCGAAGATGGCTTGCAGGATTGGGAGGATAAAGAAGAGATACTGCAGTGTGATGCGGTGATTGCATTAAGAAATATTATGTGATAGAATAGCAGATAACATTAATAAGGAGGACTTGGGTACAATGGATGAAAATAATCATATGGAATCAGAGCAAAGCCAAAGTTATGAATATCAGGACAATTCTAACGAATCTCAGAATCGTTCAACAGAATACAGGGATAATTTCGACTATAATTCAGGAAATCAGGCGAATCAGCAGCAGGTGATGGATACCAGTCCCTTATCAATGGGAGACTGGATATTGACGATCCTGGCTTCTTTTATTCCGTGTGCAGGAATTATCCTGTATTTTTTCTGGGCATTTAACAAGAATGGAAATGTAAACCGCAGAAATTTCTGCCGTGCACAGCTGATTATTATGGGAGCAATACTTATTATCTATATTGTATTTCTTGCAATTTTTGGTATTGCTATTATAGGTGAAGTATCCCATTATTAAAAAACACCGTTTTTATAGAGAAAAGGGCTTGCAACAAAATGATAAGCTGCTATTACATTTTGCTGCAAGCTCTTTTTTCGTCCCTTGCAAAATATTATTTTGGGAAATTATCAGAGTAGTGAATTTCGTTATCATTTGTAATAAAAATTGCATCTGTATCATCCAGCTGGTTGATTAATTCCATACCTTTTTCATATCCCAAAAGAAAGCAGGTAGTACTGAGTGCATCCGCTGTCAGTGAGGAGTCTGTAATGATGGAAACACTGTAAAGAGAATTCTCACAGGGATAACCGGTTTTTGGATCCAATATGTGATGATAAAGTTTCCCATCCTGTTGAAAATAGCGCTGATAGATACCTGAAGTTACAACAGACTGATCGGAAATCTTCACGGATGTAATAGGTTCTCCACTTTCATCAAATGGCTTTTGTAT
Organism: Dorea sp.; assembly: GCA_022769185.1. Lineage (GTDB taxonomy): Bacteria > Bacillota > Clostridia > Lachnospirales > Lachnospiraceae > Dorea_A. The sequence continues at coordinate 35,631 of JALEKG010000059.1, forward strand.
GCCGATGTTGTAATCGGAACCATCGAGCTTCGTCCCAAGTGCCAGAACATTTCCTCCAAGATTGATCAGTGCATGTTTCACTCCTTCTTCGTTTAGATACTCTTTTAACTGGTCAGCAATGAATCCTTTGGCAAGTGCACCTACATCGATGCCGGCTTCCGGATCGGTAAGTCTTACCGTATTGCCTTCAATGATGATGCTGTGATAATCGACATGACTTACAGCATCTGCAATAGTATCTTCCGATGGAACAGCAGGGTGTTCGGATTTGAAATCCCAAAGCGTAGAAACCGGTGAGATAGTGATATCGAAAGCACCGTCTGACAGTTCACTGTAGTAGATGCCGGTTTCAATTAATGTGAGCGTTTCTGCGGAAACTTCTACAGGATTTCCTTTGGCATTATTAATTTTCGATATTTCGCTGTCTTCGATTCGATTAGAGAACATGGTGTCATATTTCTGGCATAGTTCTTTACAGCCTTCCAGGACTTCTTCGTCTACAGAATCTAAGATCTGGATTTTGATGACCGTGTCAAATAAAGTATCGGTATAGGTGAGATCTTGCCTTTTATCAGCAAAGGAACAACCTGACAGAAAAAGTACCGTGGCGGTAAGAAGTGCAGTAATTCGTTGATGTTTCATATACAGTACCTCTTGTGAATAAAATTTACTTATTGATTTTTGCACAAGCATATTATAACATGAAACAGAGGATATGCAACCGGGCATAACTAAGGTAAAAAAAGAGGTACAGGGAGTGTATGGATAGTAAATTGAAAAAGAATGACTGGATTCTGATACTGGGGATCGTCTGTATCGCAGCTCTGACACTATTCGTTCATGAATGGAAAGGGGAAAATGGAGTTGGAGTGGTTACAATTAAGGTAAACGGGAAGATTACGGGAAGATATAGCCTGGAAGAAAATCAAGAGATTGAAATTAACGATGGATCTAATCTTTTGAAGATTAAGGATGGAGAAGCAGATATGATCTCGGCTGATTGTCCGGATAAGCTGTGTGTTCATCAGAAAGCAATCTCAAAAGATGGCGAAAGTATTATCTGTCTCCCCAATCAAGTTGTGGTGGAGATAGAAAGCAGCGAGTCCAGTGAGTATGACGCTGTAACAAATTAGGAGGACATCATGAAAAGCAGAGTGGCATATTTTGGTGTTTTTACAGCCCTGGCATTAATCTTTAGTTATATAGAGACGCTAATTCCGATTAATCTGGGAATCCCTGGGGTAAAATTGGGATTGGCAAATTTGATAATTGTGATTGCGTTATATAAGATCCGTCTGCCGGAAGTATATCTGCTATCAGTAGTCAGAGTACTTCTTTCCGGATTGATCTTTGGAAATTATTTCAGTATTATCTATAGTCTTGCTGGAGGGTTATTAAGCCTTACAGTAATGGTATTATTGAAGCAGATGGGAAGCTTTAGTGTTATGGGAATCAGTGTAGCAGGCGGAGTTTGTCACAATATCGGGCAGATGATCGTAGCAATGCTTGTTGTTGAGACGTTCAGTGTGGCGTATTATTTTCCGGTACTTTTGATTGCAGGGCTTCTGACAGGGTTTCTGATCGGCATTCTGGCGAATGGGATGTTAAAAAGACTTGTAAATGTATATTTTTAGGAGGAGTTATGATTTCATATATAAGGGGAACTCTTGCTGTAATGGAAGAGGATAAAGTCATTGTTGATGTTGGAGGAGTCGGATACGGGATCTATATGTCCGGTCGTGCTATGGGTATGCTGCCTTCTGTTGGCTGTGAAGTAAAGATTCATACTTATCTGCATGTGAAGGAAGATATCATGCAGCTGTATGGATTCCTGACGAGAGACGAGCTTGCGGTATTTCGACTGCTGATCGGTGTCAGCGGAATCGGGCCGAAAGGCGGTCTGGGGATCTTGTCTGCACTGAGTCCGGATGATCTGAGATTTGCAGTTGCTTCCAATGATATAAAAGCAATTCAGGCAGCGCCGGGAATTGGAAAGAAAACAGCGGAAAAGCTGATTCTGGAACTGAAAGATAAGCTGAAACTGGAGGATGCACTGGAGCATATTTCTGGAAATGATGTAGCTTATGCGGCAGAAGTGCCGAGTGCGAATTATGCTGAAGTACAAAGTGAGGCGGTTCAGGCGCTGGTTGCGTTAGGATATGGAAATACAGAAGCATTAAGAGCGGTAAAACAGGTGGAATTAACAGAGGATACAGGAGTAGAAGAAGTATTAAAGCAGGCGCTGAAAAAGATGATGTTTTAGTGCGGGGTGAAGGAATACATGAGCAGGAGAATTATTACAACAGAAAATCTGGAAGAAGACAGTAAAATAGAGAATCATTTAAGACCGCAGCTCTTGAAAGATTATATTGGGCAGGAAAAAGCAAAGGAAACGCTGAAGATTTATATTGAGGCAGCCAAAGCAAGAAAGGAAGCACTGGATCATGTCCTTTTCTATGGGCCTCCGGGGCTTGGAAAAACGACTCTTGCCGGAATTATTGCAAATGAGATGAATGTGAATATTAAAATTACTTCAGGGCCTGCGATCGAGAAACCGGGAGAAATGGCGGCAATCTTAAATAATCTTCAGGAGGGGGATGTCCTTTTTGTAGATGAGATCCACCGGCTGAACCGGCAGGTGGAAGAAGTTTTGTATCCGGCAATGGAAGATTATGCGATTGATATTATGATTGGAAAAGGTGCGAGCGCCAGATCTATCCGGCTGGATCTTCCCAAATTTACATTAGTAGGAGCAACAACCCGTGCCGGAATGTTGACGGCACCGCTTCGTGATCGTTTTGGTGTGGTAAATCGTCTGGAATTTTATACGATTGAGGAATTGAAGACGATTATTTTGAGATCCGCCAAAGTACTGGAAGTAGGAATTGACGAAAAGGGGGCGTATGCTCTGGCAAGAAGATCCAGAGGAACGCCGCGGTTGGCCAACCGTCTGCTCAAGCGTGTGCGTGATTTTGCGCAGGTGAAATATGATGGATACATTACAGAAGAAGTAGCAAATTTTGCACTGGATCTCCTGGATGTAGATAAAGAAGGACTGGATCAGACTGACCGTGGCCTGCTCCTTACTATGATAGAAAAATTCCAGGGAGGTCCTGTCGGACTTGAGACCCTTGCGGCTGCAATTGGAGAGGATTCGGGTACAATTGAAGATGTGTATGAACCATATCTTCTGAAAAACGGATTTATCCAGAGAACCCCGAGAGGCAGGGTGGTAACAGACCTTACATATACGCATCTTGGGATCACGAGGGCGGAACAGTAATGTATTTTCATATGAAAATGAAGAAAAATAGTTGGTTTTTGTACAAGTTTAGTTTATAATAGTTAACAGAAATAATGAAAGTTCGAGGAGGCTTCTTATGGCATCATCAAAAAACTATACGGAAGTATTAATAGGAGGCAAGGTATTTACTTTAAGCGGATTTGAAAGTGAAGATTATCTGCAGAAAGTATCTACCTATCTGAATCACAAGATAGAGGAGTGCAGCAATAGCGAAGGTTACCGTAAGCAGAGTGCTGAGACGAGAAGTATCCTGCTTGCGCTGAATATTGCGGATGATTACTTCAAGGCAAAGAAGCAGGGTGGCACTTTAGAAAGTGATATAGAAGCAAAAGATAAAGAAATGTATGATCTGAAGCATGAATTGATCTCCGTTCAGATTAAACTGGAAAATGCGGAGAAAGCGATGGATAAGCTGAAAGAAGAGAACAAGGAGCTGCAGATGAAGATCGTACAGCTGGAAACGGAGATAAAGAATAATCATAAAAAATAGGCTGTCTTTAGACAGCCTTTTCAATTATATGGAAAGGTATAGTAATATGGGGAGAATGATAGAGATACTGGCACCGGCCGGTTCATATGAAAGCTTAAAGGCAGCAATCTGTGCCGGAGCAGATGCTGTATATCTTGGGGGCTCCAGATTCGGGGCAAGAGCATTTGCGAAAAATCTGGAAGAAAATGATCTTCTGGATGCTATTGATTATGTTCATCTTCATGGAAGGAAGGTCTATTTGACAGTAAATACATTGTTGAAGGATAGCGAACTGGGAGAACTGTATGAGTATCTGCTGCCATATTATCAGAGAGGACTGGATGGGGTGATCGTGCAGGATACAGGAGTTTTACTGTGTATCAGGAAATGGTTTCCTGATCTTCCGGTACATGCTAGTACACAGATGACAGTAACGAATACCTATGGAGCTACTTTGTTAAAAAAATATGGAGTTACCCGTGTCGTTCCGGCAAGAGAGCTTTCTCTTTCAGAAATTTGTGACATGAAGCAAAACACCGGGCTCGAGATGGAATGTTTTGTACATGGGGCATTGTGTTACTGTTATTCGGGGCAGTGCCTTTTGAGCAGTATGATCGGTGGAAGAAGTGGCAACAGAGGACAGTGTGCGCAGCCGTGCCGTCTGCCATATCGTGTGGAAGGAAGAAAACCGGCAGATATGATGAGTCTTAAGGATCTTTGTACAATTGATCTGATCCCGGAACTGATAGAAGCAGGAGTTGATTCATTTAAGATAGAAGGAAGGATGAAACAGCCGGATTATGTGTATACGGTAGTCAGGATGTATCGAAAGTATGCAGACATGTATCTGCAAAAAGGGAAAAAAGGATATTCTGTTTCCAGAGAAGACAGAGAAGAACTGTTAAATGCGTATCAGAGAAGAGGTTATACGGAAGGATATTATCATCAACATAATGGAAAAGATATGATATCGTTTCAGAGACCGAAGGCAGATCAAAAAGAGGAAAGTGCATTTCAGGAGAAAAAAATGCAAGAAAAAATTAATGGGAAATTAATACTTTCTGTTCAGCAACGTGCTAAACTGTTATTAAACTATGCGGATCTGCAGATTGAATGTGAAGGTGAGATCGTGCAGGAAGCCAGGCGCCAGCCATTGGATGAAGTCAGAGTGGAAAAACAGATGAGAAAGACAGGGAACACAGATTTTTCATTTGACAGGCTGGAGGTTCAGATGGATGGAAATGTATTTCTTCCGATGCAGGCACTGAATGAACTTCGAAGAGAGGGAATCCAGATACTTACAGAAGAGATTCTGAAGAAATATCGCAGAGAGCCAGTGACAACGCCTTTGGCTGATGAGATTGGAATTTCCTGCGAACATTTATTAAAAAAACCATATCTTGCAGTGCTGGTGCAGAAGAAAGAACAGTTGGAGGCAGCAATGCAATCTTCAGCTGTTTCATGTGTATATATAGATAGTCTTCTGGGGATGGAGCCTGAGATATGTGAAAAAATCCGCCAGGAAGAGAATTCGACTGTGAAATATTATCTTGCAATGCCATATATTTTTAGGGACCAGGCGATTTCACAATTCCAGGTACATTTTCCAGAGCTTACTTCTGCGTATGATGGAATGCTGGTGCGGAATCTGGAGGAGATCTCCTGGCTGGAAGAACAGGGGTATAAGAAGGAGATTCGGTCAGACTATAATGTATATACATGGAATCAGTCTGCAAAAGCGTTTCTAAGCGAGATAGGAATCCGTCAGTATACAGCGCCGGTAGAATTGAATGACCGTGAACTTTGTACGTTGGGAATCCAGGGAGGATGTTTGATCGTATATGGCTATCAGCCTGTAATGGTTACCGCCGGATGTGTTCAGAAAAACAGCAGGGGATGTGATCATAAAGAGGAATTCCTTTTTCTGAATGACAGATATCAGAAAAAGTTAGCGGTTAAAAAATGTTGCAGATACTGTTATAATGTAATTTATAATTCGGCGCCGTTATTTCTTGCGGACAAAGCAGGAGAAATCCGGAAACTCAGTCCTGCAGAAGTAAGATTGGATTTCTGTACTGAAAATTATGAGACGACAGAAGAAATGATTGTCCTGTATGAAAAGGCGTTCATAGATGAGGAAGAAGTGTCTGTCCCCGAGATGGAATATACCAGAGGACATTTTAAAAGAGGAGTAAAGTAGGTGAAGATTTGGTAAATATAATTGTCGAACTGTCAAAATATCTGATGATCATTTTGGTTGCGGTTTATACGTACCTTTGTTTCAGTATTTTTGGATATTATGATCCGGATAAAAAGAAAGCAATGCTCAGAAAACAGAATGTACTGATGTTTATGATACATTTGATTGCTTTTCTTGTGATGTATCTTGAAACAGAGGACATTAAGATCCTGGCATTATATCTGATGCAGGTGACGCTTTTGGGAGCAACGATCATTCTTTATACGGTGATCTATCCAAGAGTATCCAGGCTGGTAGTAAATAATATGTGCATGCTGTTGAGCATCGGATTTATCATGATTACGAGGCTGGATTATAGAAAGGCTTCAAAGCAGTATCTGATCGCTGCCGGAGGAATTGCGCTTTGTCTGATCATTCCTGTGATTATCCGAAAGTTTAAGCTTTTGTCTGAATGGAGAATTTTTTATGCGGTGGCAGGCATTGTGTCGCTGGGAATTGTATTGGTTGTAGGTCAGGTGTCTAATGGTGCCATGCTGGGTTTTACGGTTGCAGGAATCAGTATTCAGCCATCTGAGCTTGTAAAAATTATATTTGTTTTTTTTGTGGCAGCAAGTTTTAAGCGTTCCATGGAATTTAAGGAAATCGTAATTACGACGGCACTTGCGGCTTTTCATGTGTTGATTTTGGTGGTTTCCAAGGATTTAGGTGCAGCATTGATTATTTTTGTTGTGTACCTGGTCATGTTGTATGTTGCAACGCATCAGCCACTTTATATTCTGGCAGGTATCGGTGCCGGAGGAATTGCTTCTGTAGCCGCATATTACCTGTTTAATCATGTCAGAACCCGTGTGATCGTATGGAAAGACCCATTTGCTGCTTATGACAGCGGAGGGTATCAGGTGGCGCAGTCTCTGTTTGCAATTGGGACTGGTGGATGGTTTGGAACAGGACTGTTTCAGGGACAGCCGGATACGATTCCTGTAGCAGCGGAGGATTTTATCTTTTCAGCAATTTCAGAAGAGATGGGCTTGATATTTGCCCTGTGCCTGATTCTGATCTGTGTCAGTTGCTATGTAATGTTTTTAAATATTGCCATGCAGCTTCATAACATGTTTTATAAGATGGTGGCACTTGGGCTTGGAACCTGTTATATATTCCAGGTGTTTCTGACAATAGGCGGGGCAACAAAGTTTATTCCTTCAACAGGAGTGACGCTGCCGCTTGTCAGTTATGGCGGAAGTTCCCTGGTAAGTACATTGATTATGTTTGCAATCATTCAGGGACTGTATATATTAAGGGAAGACGAGGAAGAAGATATTGAAAGAAAGAAAAAGGAAAGGTTACGAGCAAATAGAAGCAGACAAGAGATTAAAGAGAGATCAGGAAAAGAAAGCTATGTCACGGAAAGAGCGAAAAGAAGCCAACCGAAGAGACAAGAAAAAGGCCAAAGCCAAGCGAGAAAGAAACAAGGAGTTCGCTAGAGTTACATATGTATTTGTGGCGTTATTCCTGGTTCTGATGGGGTATATCACTTATTTCCAGGTAGTAAAAAGCGGAGATATCATTCGAAGCCCTTATAATGCGAGACAGGATTCTAACGCGGATCGTGTGGTCAGAGGAAAAATCGTTGATAAGAACGGAAATGTGCTGGCTCAGTCTATTGTAGGCTCGGATGGTTCTGAGACGAGGGAATATCCTTATGGCAATATGTTTGCTCATGTTGTGGGATACAGTGTCCAGGGAAAATCAGGACTGGAATCTGTTGGTAATTATGATCTCCTGACATCGAATGCGTTTTTCCTGGAAAAGTTAAAAAATGAATTTCAGAATCAGAAAAATATGGGAGATACTGTAGTCACAACTTTGGATCGGACACTTCAGGAGGCTGCTTATAATGCACTTGGAAGTCATAAAGGGGCTGTTGTTGTGATAGAACCTGAGACTGGTAAGATCCTTGCGATGGTATCCAAGCCGGATTTTGATCCGAATACGGTAGGGCAAAACTGGGACAGCCTGAACACAGATGAGAACAGTGTGCTGTTGAATCGTGCGACACAGGGACAGTATGCTCCAGGATCTAGCTTTAAAGTGGTTACAGCCCTGGAGTATATGCGTGAACACTCGGATTATGCTTCTTATGATTATTATTGTACCGGAGCCATCGAACAGGATGGAATCACGATTCACTGTTACAACGGAAATGTACATGGACAGCTGAATCTTCGAGACAGTCTGGCATATTCCTGTAACGCGTCATTTTCAAATATCGGTCTCTCTTTGGATACAGAGCAGTTTAAAAATACAACCAAAGAGCTTCTTTTTGATTCGAAACTTCCATCAGATCTGTCTTACAGTAAAAGCAAGTTTACATTGGATTCTTCTGCAGGAAGCGGAACTAAGATGATGACGGCGATAGGGCAGGGTGAAACGCAGGTAAGTCCATATCATATGGCGTTGATTACGGCTGCAATCGCGAATGATGGAAAATTGATGAAACCGTATCTGATCGACAGAGTGACGAATTATTCTGGAGCAACGGTAAAGGAGAATGAACCAGAAGAGTACAAACAATTGATGAGTGCTCAGGAAGCAGCGCAGTTGAAGGAATATATGACCAGTGTAGTGGAATATGGAACAGCATCTGTGTTAAGTGGACAGAGTTATACAGCAGCAGGAAAGACCGGAACGGCAGAATATAGTTCTGATAAAGAAAAGGATCATTCCTGGTTTATAGGAATGTCGAATGTGGATGATCCACAGCTTGTAGTCAGTATCATTATCGAAGCATCCGACGGAACAGCGAAAGCTGTAAATGTGGCAAAACAGATTTTTGATGCTTATTATTATTAAAACAGATTATTCTTTCAGAAAACGGTTATTATAAATAAAAGAATGTGAGGGAACAGAGATTATGCGGTATTACAGACATCTGTATCTGATGGATGGGCTGGAAAAAAAGAGAGAGAAGATTATCAGGAAACTGGAAAACAATAAATTTCAGGCCAATATCCATATTATAACGCTGGCTCAGAATGAAAAAAATCATCTAGAGATTTACAATTCTGTTCTTCTATTACAGCCTGAATTCCCGAAAGACGATTTCTTCGTTGTGGGAATTGCAAAAGGTTATGAGGATGCTGTGGATTTGGTGGAACTTATTACACAGGAAGTGTATAATGAAACTAAAGGGGCTGATATCCGATCCTATATATTAGAAAAAGAACAGGAAGAATGAGATGATACATATTCTATTGCTAATCTTAAAAATGATAGGAGTGATAATCGCAGTAATACTGGGAATACTGGTATTACTGGTTTGTGTTGTTATTTTTACGCCTGTAAGATATCAATTGGATGCTTCCTGTGACGGGGCGTTGGACAGCCTGAAAGTGACTGGAAAAGTGACATGGCTTTTACATCTCTTTCGGGTGGATCTGATATATGAAGGACGTAAATTAACCTGGAAAATAAGAGCTGCATGGAAAAGAATCAAAAGCGAACCGGAAGATGACAGTGCTTTGAAAGAAGAGGTGAAGGATTGTGAAAAAGAACTGGAAGAAGAATTGGAAAAAGAATTGGAAGAGCTTGCGGAAAGTGGTGTTGAAGAACGGGAAAAAGAATCGGAAACTTCTGAGAAAGGGAAGAAAGCTTCTGAAAAAAAATCTTCCCAAACTACAGAAAAATCCGGATTATCTGAAAAAACTGAAAAAAAACATAAAGCAGATACGATCAAATGTACAATCCAAAAGATCTGTGATAAAATAAAACTATTATCAGAAAAAAAAGAGAAAATTATGGAGGCTGTTTCAGACGAAGTTCACAAAAAAGCATTTATAAAAACAAAGAATGAAGTGTTTAAGCTTCTTCGCAGATGGAAACCTAAAAAACTGAAAGCGGATATTCATTATGGATTTGAGGATCCCTGTCTGACAGGTCAGGTATTGGCAGGACTGAGTGTGATCTATCCGTTTGTAGGAGAACATCTTGAAGTTGAACCGGATTTTGAAAACAAGGTTCTGGAAGGTTCATTGCAGGTAAAAGGGAATATCAGAATGTTTCCGATCGTGTGCCTTTTGTGGAATCTGGTATGGTGCAGAGAAGTCAGAAAAACGTATTTCGATATAAAGAATTTTGAATTGTAAAGTGGTAGGAGGAAAAGAGATGGCAGATAATAATTTTAAAGGGACAGTAGAAGCATTGTTTCATGGAATGGATGGAGTAGTGTCTTCAAAAACAGTAGTAGGTGATGCAATTCATATCGGTGATACGATTATTCTTCCGTTGGTGGATGTATCTTTTGCTGTTGGGGCAGGAGCGTTTAATGAAGATAAAAAAGAAAAAGGAGCCGGAGGAATCGGCGGAAAGATGACTCCAAGTGCAGTTCTGGTAATTCAGAACGGACATACAAAGCTTGTAAACATCAAGAACCAGGATACGGTGACTAAGATTCTTGATATGATTCCAGACGTGATGGATAAATTTACTTCTAATAAAGAGGATTCAATGACAGAAGAAGATGTGAATCATATTCTGGATGAAGCTTCCGGAGAAGCAGAGTAATCATTTAAGAGCAGGAATGTTTTTCAGGAAGACACATATAATAGAGAAAAAGGCGGGAGCGGTATAACATGAAGCGAGTCGTTGGTTTTGCCTTGTTCTGGATTGCGGCCGGTATTGTTCTGTCATTGATTCTGCCGAATATTTTTCTCGAAGTACTGTGTATTATCTTGTGTATGGCTGTCGGGTACAGTTTGTTCTGTTGTTAATATGATGGTTCACTGCCTTTAGTGGGAAAATGAGAAGGTTTCTGTGAAAAATGAGAAATAATACTTGCAATTCTTGAATTATTCTGCTAGAATAACTATTGTTGCGAGTTCGGATAAAGAACTTATTATGAGCGTTAGGAGGTGCAGTCATGGCAAAATGTGCTATTTGTGAAAAGGGTGCTCACTTTGGTAACAACGTAAGTCACTCTCATAGAAGATCACCAAAGATGTGGAAATCTAATGTAAAATCTGTTCGCGTAAAAACAGAAAACGGAGCTACAAAGAAGATGTATGTTTGTACTTCTTGTTTAAAATCAGGAAAAGTTGAGCGTGCATAGGAGAAGTTAAAACTCAGATTTCGCTGTGGAATCTGGGTTTTTTATTGCCCGGGTGTCGGGAGAAAATAGGTTTTCGTGTTGTAATATAAAGAAAAGCAGAGTATAATATTCTTAATTATATGTCTGTATGAGATAGATGATAATAGAAGAAGCGGAGGTTTTAGATATGAAAGGATGTATGAGTACAAATCTGGGAATTATAACGATTGATCCTGAAGTGATTGCGAAATATGCAGGAACTGTAGCTGTTGAATGCTTTGGTATTGTGGGAATGGCTGCAGTAAATATGAAAGATGGACTTGTTCATCTGCTCAAAAAAGAGAGCCTTACAAGGGGAATTCAGGTGAGCATCAGTGAGGAGAATCATATCAGTATTAACTTCCATATTATTGTGGCATATGGCGTAAGTATTTCTGCCGTTACTGAGAATCTGATCAGCGACGTAAAGTATAGAGTTGAAGAATTTTCCGGAATGCCGGTGGATAAGATTAACGTCTATATTGAAGGCGTCAGAGTCATCGATTAGTTTTTAGGTTAAGGAGGAACATAAGAAGTGGCTACGAAAACAATCAATGTGGATATGCTTGCTAAGATGTTTCTGGCAGGCGCTCAGAATATTGAAGCAAAAAAAGAGTACATTAATGAACTGAACGTATTTCCAGTACCGGACGGTGATACAGGAACGAATATGTCGCTTACGATTATGGCGGCAGCAAAAGAAGTAACAGCGCTTGATCGTCCGGATATGAAAGAACTTGCAAAAGCGATTTCATCCGGATCATTAAGAGGAGCAAGAGGTAATTCCGGTGTTATTCTGTCTCAGTTGTTAAGAGGTTTTACAAAAGCAATCCGTGAAGAAAAAGAAATTGATGTTCTTACTCTTGCTGCGGCTTGTTCCAGAGCAAGAGATACTGCGTACAAAGCAGTTATGAAACCGAAGGAAGGGACAATTCTGACCGTTGCAAGCGGAATTGCGGAAAAAGCAGCTCAGATGGCAGAAGAAACGGATGATCTGGAAGTATTTTTCCCGGCTGTCATTGCATATGCCGAAGAAGTCCTTGCAAAGACTCCGGAGATGCTGCCAGTCCTGAAAGAAGCGGGAGTAGTTGATTCTGGCGGACAAGGTCTTCTGGAAGTGATTAAAGGAGCATACGATGCATTCCAGGGGAAAGAGATTGATTACAGTGCTATTCAGCCAGGTTCCGGTATTAATGTGACGAAGGTGAATGCGGAAGATACGGCAGATATTAAGTTTGGATATTGTACAGAGTTTATTATTCTGACAGAAAAGGAATTCACAGAAACGGATGAGCATGAGTTTAAGGGATTTTTAAGCTCTATCGGAGATTCGATTGTATGTGTTGCAGATGAAGATGTAGTCAAGGTACATGTGCATACGAATGATCCGGGACTTGCAATCCAGAAGGCATTGACTTATGGACAGTTGTCTCGTATGAAGATTGATAATATGAGGGAGGAGCATCAGGAAAAACTGATTCGTGATGCAGAAAAGCTTGCGGCTCAGCAGGCAGAGGAAGAAAAGAAAGCAGAAGCAGAGAAGAAAGCATCTGAGCCGAGAAAGGCAATGGGATTTATTACAGTATCAATTGGTACAGGACTGAATGAGATCTTTAAAGAACTTGGAGCGGATTATATTATTGAGGGCGGTCAGACCATGAATCCGAGTACGGAAGATATGCTCAATGCTATTGATCAGGTAAATGCAGATACGATCTTTATTCTTCCGAACAACAAAAATATTGTTCTTGCGGCAAATCAGGCGAAAGCATTGGTAGAAGACAAGGAAATTATTGTAATTCCTACGAAGACAGTTCCACAGGGAATTACAGCAATTATTAATTTTATGCCGGATGCAGATGCGAAAGAAAATGAAGAAGCTATGCTGGAAGAAATCAAAAATGTAAAGACAGGACAAGTGACCTATGCGGTAAGAGATACACATATCGATGATAAAGAAATCCATGAGGGAGATATCATGGGAATCGGTGATAAGGGTATTCTGTCTGTGGGTAAGAATATTGAAGAGACAACGAAAGAAATGCTTAGCCAGCTGATAGATGATGAGTCAGAACTGATCAGTCTGTATTACGGAGAAGAAGTAACAGAAGAGGATGCAGAGAAATTTACTGGTGAGATAGAAGCTTTATATCCGGATATTGATGTGGATACCCATTTTGGAGGACAGCCGATATATTATTATGTTCTTGCTGTAGAATAAAACAGAAATCTATTTAGATATTGCCAGATCTGTGTGGATGGGAATCATTTTCCGGAAGCAGGGATCTGGTTTTCTATTTATCTGGATATGCAGGAAAACTGCCAGTATCAGCCGGCCCTGTAAAAAATGTTGGAGATAATATGATTGAAAAAACGGATATCGGAGAATTAAAAGGAATTGGTGAAAAGACCAGAAAAATTTTTCAAAAAATAAATATTACTACTGTAGGGGATCTGATCCGCTATTATCCAAGAAGATATGATGTATATGAGGAAGCAGTCCCCATCAGTGAACTGGAAGAGGAAAAAGTTCAAACAGTGTCAGGAACCATTTTTGGAAGAGTCCAGGTAACTGGAAATAAGAATATGCAGATCACTACGATTCAGGTAAAAGACACTTCCGGAATATTGAAGGTAATCTGGTTTCGAATGCCATTCCTCAGAACGACACTTTCAGGCGGAGGATGGATTACACTTCGTGGAAAAGTGGTGAACAAAAAAGGCTGTCTTACAATGGAGCATCCAGAGATATTTTATCCCGGAAGTAAATATGAAGAAAAGAAAGATACACTCCAACCGATTTATGGGCTGACTTCGGGACTTACAAATAATATGGTCATGAAAGCTGTGAAACAGGCACTGGATGGGCTGGATCTTACAAAAGATATTCTTCCGTATGAGTTGAGGATAAAATATGGATTGGCAGAGTATCATTATGCAGTGAGAGGGATTCATTTTCCGGAAGATAAAGAAGTGTTTTATCATGCAAGAGAACGTCTGGTATTTGAAGAATTTTTGGAGTTTATTCTTTCTCTTCGGAAACTGAAAGAAAAAAATGAAAAACTCCCGAATGAATATGTGATTGAGCCCAAAAAGGAAGTGTCAGAGTTTATTGCTAATCTTCCCTATGAATTGACAGGTGCCCAGAAAAGGGTGTGGAGAGAAATTTCAGACGATATGGCATCTGATACGGCAATGTCAAGATTGATTCAGGGCGATGTTGGCTCTGGAAAAACAATTGTAGCGGTGCTGGCTTTGCTAACAGTGGCACTGAATGGATACCAGGCGGCAATGATGGCACCAACGGAGGTGCTGGCGAGACAGCATTATGAATCAATCACCAGAATGTTTGAAAAACAGAATATTCCGGTGAAAGTTGAGCTTCTGACCGGCTCTATGACAGCAAAAGAGAAAAGAAAGACATACGACAGGATTGAATGTGGTCTGGCGAAAATTATTATTGGGACGCATGCGTTAATCCAGGGGGCTGTAAGTTATGATAATCTGGCACTGGTGGTTACGGATGAGCAGCACAGGTTCGGAGTAAAACAGAGAGAAACGTTTGCCAGAAAAGGTGGTGAACCGCATGTTCTGGTAATGAGTGCAACGCCAATTCCACGAACACTTGCGATAATTCTTTATGGAGACCTGGACATCTCTGTTATGGATGAGCTTCCGGCAAACCGTCTCCCAATTAAAAATTGTGTCGTAGATACGGGATATCGTAAAACGGCATATTCTTTTATGAAAAAACAAATTGCACAGGGACGACAGTGCTATGTTATATGTCCGATGGTAGAAGATAGTGAGAATCTGGAGGCAGAGAATGTGATTGATTATGCCAATGTACTCCAGCAGGAAATGGGAAATGAGATTGTCGTGTCATATCTGCATGGAAAGATGAAGCAGACAGAAAAAGACGATATTATGGACCGATTTGGAAAGAATGAAATACAGATTCTGGTATCTACAACAGTCATTGAAGTTGGAATCGATGTGCCGAATGCTACCGTAATGATGATTGAAAATGCGGAACGCTTCGGGCTTGCACAGCTGCATCAACTTCGCGGTCGTGTGGGAAGAGGAAGGTATCAATCTTATTGTATTTTTATGAGTAGTTCGAAATCAAAAGAAACAAAAGAACGTCTGGAAATACTAAATCGGTCGAATGACGGATTTAAAATTGCAAGTGAAGATTTAAGGCTTCGAGGTCCTGGAGATCTTTTTGGAATACGACAGAGCGGGCTTATGAATTTCAGGCTGGGAGATGTCTATCAGGATGCAAAGGTTCTTCAGATGGCAAATGAAGCAGCGAATGAGATTACTGATATAGACGCAGAATGGGTGAAAAATCTGCCAAATTATGAAAACACTTCTAGTGTAATAATCTGATTCCTCCATATACTATGGGTGTAACAACAAAGAAAAAGTTACAAAGTTACCAAAAGGAGGAGAAAACAAATGGCAAGTCGTTCATCAAACAGAGCAGCCGTACCTGAAGCAAAGGGTGCATTAGACAAATTTAAATATGAGGTTGCAAACGAATTGGGAGTACCGTTATCTGATGGATATAACGGAGATCTGACATCCAGACAAAATGGTTCTGTTGGCGGTTATATGGTAAAGAAAATGATTGAACAGCAGGAACAGCAGATGGCTGGTAAATAAGTAAGAAAATGAAATTAGCACGTAGTACTTTTGGTATTACGTGCTAAATTTCATTTGAAATATAATATTATTCGTCCCATCCTTCATAAAAACGGATTTTGACCGAGATATTTCTGACAATATCTCCCTCTTGTAAATGCAGATCTTCGACGTCTGAGACATAAGGCATGAGAGGTTCTTCTTCAGACAATTCTAAAGTAATCCAGTCACGAGCTGCCTCGTTGGCACTTTCAATGGCTTCATCCAGAGTATCTCCTTCGCCGTAACAACATTCCAGATCTGGAAAATATCCTTTGTATCTTCCATCGCCTGTTTTGTGAAAAATTGCGGGATATATAAATTTCATTTCTGCCTCCTGTAAAAAGATGAAAATTTCAAGAATAATATGTCTTGACCTCTTTATCCAATTTATTATAAGTGCTTCTGAATGAGATGACAATAGTGAATGAAAAGAAAATAATCATACAACGCAAAATAGTTCTTGCTAAATAATGGAAAATAAGGTAGCATATTAATTAGTTAAAAATTTAACACGGAAAAGAAAAGGAGGGAATATATGTTAGATATCATCCATCTCGGAGACAGAATCAGGGACATTCGTAAGAAAAAAGTTATGACCATTAAAACATTATCCCAGTATACAGGATTATCTGTTGGATATTTGAGTACACTGGAACAAAATAAAACAACACCGACAATAGATAACCTGGCGAAGATCTGTGAAGTATTGGAGGTCAGTATTACAGATATCCTTCAGATGGATGGTTTCGGAAGTGTGATAATTCGAAAAGACGAAATCAGGGAAGAACAGCACCCGGAAGAGAATATGACGGTAGGCGTGATTGATTTTAAGAAAAATAATAAGATTCTGGAGTACATTACGATCAGACCCGGAAAACCTGCAAAAAGGCAGGAATACCGCCATGTGCTGGATGAGATGGGAACGGTATTGAAGGGAATACTTTCGATTGACATAGAGGGAACGAGTTATGAACTGTATCCGGGGGATTCCGTATTTATCCGAAGTGGAGAACGTCACCGGATCTATAATCAGACAGAAGAAGATACTCTCAGTGTATGGGTTTATCAACGAAACACAGAAGGGTTATTGTAGCATAAATTATTGATAATTTATAATAAATAATGAAATATTAATGATATGTCAAGAAATGTGAGAATATATTGACAAATAATCTGAGAATGCTTATAATAAAAATCATATTGATGAAGAAAAAATCGTTGATATGAAAATGAATATTCAGGAACATAAGACTGATGAAAAAAAGATTGTTGGACCGGGAAATTGTAGAGAAAGACAGAGATTTCCTTTATCTTGGAAATTTGAATACAGTTGAATTTGATCTGACGCTTCCGAAAAGAGGAAGATATGGATCAAAAATCTCATGGAAATCGGGTCATGACAGATTTTTAAGTGATGAAGGAAGGGTTTCACGTCCAGAATATGGAATGGGAGACAGAACAGTTCCTTTGATTGCTACATTTTCTTATGGCACAGCAGAAGTTACAAAGCAATATGAAGTTAGAATTCTGGAAAAAGAGAATCAGTTTCAGGTTTCATCGGTATATCCGGTAAAAGTAGTAGCCGAAGCGTCGAAGGAAATCCTGCTTCCACAGGCAGCGGTTGTGATGACGAAAAGTGGTAGTATCATTTCGCATCTTGTAAAATGGGATGAAGGAAATCGTGTGAAATTTGAGACACCTGGGAGTTATCGCAGAACAGGGATACTTTTTGATACCGGCATTTTGGTAACTGCAGAAATTACAATCATCTCAAAAGTGGAAGATCAGGGAATGGATTTTAGTCCACGAGTCAGAGAATGTTCTCTGGCAGAAGTAAAGTTGACAGAAGGAAGTTTTTTCTATGACTCGCAGGAGAATATGTTAAAATTCTTGTTGTACGTAGATGATGACCAGATGCTGTATAATTTCAGAATTGCGTCTGGGCTTGATACAAAAGGTGCTCCTCCGATGGAAGGATGGGATGCACCGGACAGCCAGCTCCGTGGTCATACAACAGGGCATTATTTATCTGCATTGGCATTGTGTTATCATGCGACGGGCAACCAGAAGATTAAGGAAAAAGCTGTATATATGGTGGCGGCACTGGAAGAGTGTCAGAATGCATTCGCAAAACAGCCGGGGATCAAGGAAGGTTTCTTGAGTGGGTATTCGGAAGACCAGTTTGATCTGTTGGAAGAATATACGAGATATCCGGTAATCTGGGCACCATATTATACGTTACATAAAATATTGGCAGGATTATTGGATTGTTATCATTTTATAGAGTCAGAGAAAGCACTTACAATTGCCGAAAAACTTGGAATGTGGACTTGGAAGCGCTTGTCAAGGCTTTCCGAAGAGCAGCGGTCAAAGATGTGGAGTCTGTATATTGCAGGAGAGTTTGGAGGAATGAATGCTGTAATGGCAGAACTCTTTGAGATTACAGAGAAAGAAGAGTATTTAAAGTGTGCAGAGCTCTTTCATAATGATAAGTTGTTTTATCCCCTGGAACAGAAAATAGATGCTTTGGATTCTATGCATGCGAATCAGCATATTCCACAGATTCTTGGAGCAATGGAGTTGTTTAAGGCGACAGGGGAAAAAAAGTATTATGAACTGTCAGAGTTTTTTTGGCAAACTGTGGTTTCTTCCCATTGTTATGCGAATGGAGGAACCGGAGAAGGAGAGATGTTCCATAAAAGTGGGAAAATAGGTGCTCTTCTGGATAAAGACACTGCAGAGACGTGTGCGTCTTATAATATGTTGAAGCTGACTAAGGAATTATATCAGCTTTCTCCGAAAGCTTCTTATATGGACTATTATGAGCGAACGCTTATAAATCATATTCTAGCTAGTCAGGATCAAAGAGTGACCGGGGAAAGTACTTATTTTCTTCCGCTTGGTCCCGGAATGAAAAGAGAATTTCTTTTTGAGAACAGTTGTTGTCATGGCACAGGAATGGAGAGCAGATTCAAATATCGAGAAGGAATCTATTTCTTCGACGAGAAGGGCAGTGTTTATATTAATCTTTTTATTCCGTCAGAAATGAATTGGAAAGAACGGGATATACGTATCACACAAAAGACAGACCGCAGAGCACCGGAGGTTATCCGGATTCATGCAGAAGGAAGTGGTCTGAATACTATAAAAATCCGTAAACCATATTGGGCAAATCGGTATCAGATCCTGGGAAATAATGAAGAAATGACAGTTGCTGCGGATGAGAATGGTTATATCATTATCTCGCTTGACTTTTCTCAAGGGACAGATTTATATCTGAAATTCTTCTATGATTTCCATCTTATCCGGACACCGGATAAGCCAGAGAGAGCAGCGGTTCAATTTGGACCATATCTGATGGCAGTATTATCGGAACAGAAAGATTTCATACGGTTTACATTTGATGAATCGGACATAGCGGATAAGATGCACTGCACAGAGGATCCACTCAGATTTGAGTGTGAAGGTTATACATTTGTTCCGATCTGCGAAGTGGGAATGAATACATATCATGCATATATTGTATGCGGATAAGTATAAAACAGAATATAGAGACGTCATAGCGAGATCACTATGACTAGGAATGATAAGGGCGTCATGAGAAAATCATGGCGCTTTTCGATTATCAGACTAGAATACATTCTAGTTTGTTCGGGAAAAAGGATGTTCGTTCATGAATTTCCGAATATTGGAGCTAACTATAGTAATATATTAGAAAAGAACAGCGAGATAAAGGTAGAACCAGGGATTTATATTCCAGGATGGGACAGTGTTCAGATGAAAGATCAGGAACTGCCGCCGGAGAATATATAAAACCTGTTAAGTGCTACACATAAGCTAATAGAACTTTAAAGCAAAGGAGGACAACTTATGAAAAAGAGAATATTAGCGGCATTACTTTCTGCAGCAATGGCAGTAACTTTATTTGCCGGCTGTAGTACACCGAAAACCAGCGATGAAGGTGAATCTTCTGAAGGAGGTTCTAGCGAAAAGGTATTTCGCTATGCTACCAGAACAGAGCCGACATCTCTGGATCCACAGAAAGGAAACTGTATCCCTGATAATGAACTTCAGCATGCGGTAACGGAAAGTCTTGTGCGTAACACAGGTGGTGAGATTACCCCAGGTATTGCAGAAACTTGGGAAGTATCTGATGACGGTCTGGTATATACATTCCATCTTCGTGAGGATGCAAAATGGAGTGATGGAGAGCCGATTACAGCAGATGATTTCGTATATGGCTGGCAGCGTCTGTTAGATCCTGAAACCGGTTGTTTATATGCATTCATCGGCGAGTATATCAAGAATGGTTATGCAGTTGAAACTGGTGAGATGGATCCATCTGAACTGGGAGTAAAAGCAATTGATGACCAGACTCTTGAAGTAACTCTGGAAAACCCGACTGCATATTTCCTGAGTCTTGTTGGTTCTTCCGCTCAGTATGCTCCATGTCGTAAAGATATCGTAGAGCAGTATGGCAATGACTTTGCTGCTACTGCAGATAAGAATGTATATTCTGGTCCATTCAAATTAACAAGTTCTGAGAATCAGGAATATGTATTTGAGAAAAATGAAAATTACTGGGATGCAGACAACATTAAACTTGACAAGGCAATCATGAGTTATGTTGAAAAGGCAGAGACACAGCTTGCTATGTATGAATCTGGAGAACTGGATTATGTTGAGATTCCATCTGCAAGTGTTCCGGAATATGAAGGACAGGATAATACTTTCTTAAATGGTAACTTAGATTATTTCTATATCAATCATGAAAGTGAGAACAAGGTTCTCGGAAACAAGAACTTCCGTCTTGCTCTGAACTATGCGCTGAATCGTAACAGCTATATCAAACTTGCAACAAGTGATGTTTATAAACCAAGTAACAGCCTTGTTTTTGAAGGACTTCAGGGTGCTGAAAAGACATATGGCGAAGAATATGAACTGAACTCTTACCCGCTGGATGGCGATACAGATAAGGCTCTTGAATATCTGGATGCAGCAATGTCTGAACTTGGTATTGCAAATGCTTCTGATATTAGTGTAGAGATTGTAACGACTGACATAGAATCCAGCAAGAAGATTGCAGAAGTTTGTCAGGAACTCTGGCAGACAGCTCTTGGAATTAATGTAACAATCCGTCAGGTTACATATAGTGATATTTACGGAACCGTTCTTCCAGGCGGCGATTTTGAAATCGGCTATGGTGGATGGGGAGCTGACTATGATGATCCATACAGCTACCTTGAACTGTTCAAATCTGACAGTTTCTATAACTACAGTAACTACTCTAATGCAGATGTTGATGCAGATCTGAAAGCTTCTCAGACTGAGGCAGATGCAAAGACTCGTATGGACTTACTGTTTGACGCGGAACAGAGAATTATTGATGATGGTGCATTCATTCCTCTTCAGCAGAGAGAAATCCACTATCTGGTAAATGAAAAAGTATCTGGTCTTGTATTCTTCCACTGTGCAATTAACCTTGACTGGATATATGCAGATATTACAGAATAATTTATAAACGTTCAAATCTGACAAGAAGTGTTTCTGAAGCTGAATTTGAACTGTAAAGTACACCGCCCGGTTGTTGCCGGGCGGGCTGTATGAAAGTATAGAAAAAGTGCTTCAGGGGAGAAAGAGGGGGTTCGTCCTTCTCTGAAGCATTTTTTATTTACACTAGGAGGTATGTGTGTGGCTAAGTATGTAGCAAAACGTATTGTGGCGGCTCTTTTAACTCTCTGGGCGCTGGTGACAATCGTATTTTTCCTCGTGCGTTTAATGCCGGGTGATCCTTTTACCAGTGCAAAACTTACAGAGCAGGTAGCAGAGAATATGAGATCTTATTATGGATTTGATAAACCGTTACTTGTACAATATTTCGTTTATATGGGGAATCTTCTTCGCGGTAATTTCGGATATTCCATGAAATATACGAATAAGACTGTAAATTATATTATTGGACAGACATTCCCATTCTCTGCGGATCTTGGTATCCGTTCACTGGTTCTTGCAATTTCTATTGGACTTGTTCTGGGAATTATTGCAGCAAGAAATCGTGGTAAAAAAATTGACTTTTTCTGTGTTATCGTAGCTGTTATCGGAACCAGTATCCCAGATTTCATCATGGGTGCATTTCTTCAGTACTTCTTTGGTATCAAATGGGGACTGTTTCCGGTTGCAAAATATAATGGTATCGAATACACAATTCTTCCGGCTCTTGCGTTATCTTTCTATACACTGGCATCTGTCTCGCGAATTATGAGGTCCAGTATGCTGGAAGTAGTGCAGCAGGATTATATTAAGACGGCTCGTTCTAAAGGGTTGTCAGAAATGCGTATTACCTGTAAGCACCAGATCCGAAATGCCATTATGCCTGTTATGACAGTGCTTGGACCAACCGTTGCGTCTGTATTGACCGGTACTTTCGTAATTGAATCTATTTTTGCTATTCCTGGTATGGGTAAGTATTATGTCGAAAGTGTCAGTGTTAATGACTATTCAATGGTATTAGGAATGACAGTATTTTATGGTATCTTCCTTGTAACTGCTAACTTGATTGTGGATATTCTGTACGGTGTTGCAGATCCACGTGTACGAATCGGAAGAAAGTAGGTGAGAGTATGGCAGAATTAAATCGTGATATGTTTGTGATTAAAGGAAAAGATGCAAAGCGCATGGAAAGCATCAGCAGGCCGTCTCTCTCTTTCTGGCAGGATGCATGGCGCCGTTTGAAAAAGAACCGTTCCGCAATTGTCGGATTGATTATCATCGTTTTGTACGCGGTTCTTGCAATTTTTGCACCAATGTTTAGTAAATATACATTTTCAGAGATGGATATTGAGGCAATTCACTCTCTTCCATCAGCTGCGCACTGGCTTGGCTGTGATTCAACCGGACGTGATCAGTGGGTACGTATCTGGATGGGGGCCCGTGTGTCCTTAAGTATTGGTCTGATTTCAGCACTCGTAAATATGTGTGTTGGTGCTGTGATTGGAGGCTTATGTGGATATTATGGCGGTAAGCTAGATATGATCGTAATGCGTATTGTAGATATTCTGTACGGTATTCCAAGTCTGATTATTACCATTCTTGTTATGATGGTAATCGGCCAGGGTGGTGTAATGCCTCTGATCATTGCTCTTTGTATTGTTGGATGGATTGGAACCTGTCGATTTGTACGTGGTGAAGTTTATCGTCTGAAAGAGCAGGACTTTGTCATGGCTGCAAAGGTGCTGGGAGTGCCGGATTTCCCGATTATTATCCGTCATATCATTCCGAATATTATGGGTATGTTGATTACAAATTTATGTATGGCAATTCCGGGCGCTATCTTCCAGGAGGCATTCTTAAGCTACATTGGACTAGGTATTAAACCGCCAAACTGCAGCTGGGGAATTCTTGCAAAAGAAGGTATCCAGTATCTTCGTACTTATCCGCATGAAGTTATCATCCCTGCATTTTTTATCTGTACAACTATGTTGGCTCTGAACCTGTTGGGTAACGGCCTTCGTGATGTTGTAGACCCAAGACTTCGTGGAACTGATTAGGAGGAATGTGAAATGGCAGACAAAGAAAATATTCTTGAATTAAAAAATCTGGTTTTTTCCTTCCATACATACGGCGGCGAAGTCAAGGCTGTACGAGATGTCAGCTTTAATGTACGGAAAGGGGAAATCCTTGGAATCGTAGGAGAGTCAGGATGTGGTAAGAGTGTTACTGCACAATGTATTCTCCGCCTGAATCCGGAACCACCTGGATTCTTTGAGAATGGAGAGATCCTTTTTAATGGAGAAGACATCTTAAAGATGTCAAATAAAGAAATCAGAAAAATCAGAGGACGTGAAATTGGATTTGTATTCCAGGATCCGATGACATCTCTGAACCCTACGATGAGGGTCGGAGCTCAGATTGAAGAGGTCTTCCTGGGAAGAACAGATGTCACCAAAAAAGAAGTGAAGGAAAGAGCGCTTGAGATTATGAGACTGGTTGGAATCAATGACGCAGAGAAGCGTTACAGACAATATCCACATGAATTGTCTGGAGGTATGAAACAGCGTATCATGATCGCAATCGCATTGGTAAGCCGTCCGAGTGTAATTATCTGTGACGAGCCAACTACATCTCTGGACGTAACGATTGAGGCACAGATTCTGGATCTTCTGTTGGAACTGAGAGAAAAACTGGGCACTTCCATTATCATGATCACGCATGACCTTGGTGTTATCGCAAGACTTTGTGACCGTGTTATCGTTATGTATGGTGGTAAAGTAGTAGAACGTGGAAATGTAGGAGAAATCTTCTATGATACTGCACATCCATATACGAAAGGTCTTATGAAATCAATTGCAAAGCTGGATACACATAAAGGCGAAAAACTGCATCCAATTGATGGAACACCTCCGGATCTGTTTGCACCTCCGAAGGGATGCCCATTTGCTGCCCGCTGTGAGTATGCAATGGATATCTGCAGTGAAATTCCACCGGAAACTTATGTGTTATCTGAGGAACATAAGACGTGCTGCTGGCTGCAGCATGAGATGGCTCCAGATACAGATCTGAAGAAAGAAAATGTCGTACGGGAAGGAGAGGAGGTATAATATGGAAAATAATGAAAGACAGCCTCTCGTTCAGGTAAAAGAATTATGTAAATATTTTCATGTTGGAAGACATGCAACACTGAAGGCAGTAGATGGTGTAACCTTTGATATTCATAAAGGAGAGACCGTAAGTCTTGTAGGAGAGTCAGGATGTGGGAAATCTACAACTGGAAGATGTATTATCCGTCTGTATGAACCAACGAAAGGACAGGTTATCTATGATGGAAAAGATATTATGCAGATGACAAAGGAAGAGAGAAAAGCATTTACCGGAAAAGTGCAGATGATTTTCCAGAATCCTTATGCATCTCTGAATCCCCGTATGACGGTAAAAGAGATTGTAGGGGAAGGACTGAAATATCAGGGAGTTCCAGCGAAGGAAATTGATCAGAAAGTAGAAACGCTTCTGGAAACAGTAGGTCTGAATAAGGATCATATGTCAAGATTTCCTCATGAGTTCTCAGGTGGACAGAGACAGCGTATCGGTATTGCGCGTGCACTTGCAGTGGATCCGGAATTCATTATCTGTGATGAGCCGATCTCTGCTCTGGATGTGTCCATTCAGGCGCAGGTCATCAATATGCTGAAAGAGCTCCAGGAAACGAGAGGACTGACATATCTGTTCATCGCACATGATTTAAGTGTTGTAAAATATATTTCTGACCGTGTGGTTGTTATGTATCTGGGAACGATCGTTGAGACGGCTGAGACAGAAGAATTGTATTCAAATCCAACGCATCCGTATACGCAGGCTTTACTGTCAGCTATTCCGGAAGCAGATCCGGACAAAGCAAAGAGTAATGTGCGTATTCCGATCAAAGGAGAGATTCCTAGCCCGATTAATCCGAAAGACTGCTGTCGTTTCGCAGAAAGATGCCAGTATGCAACAGACCGGTGTTTTAAGGAAATGCCAAAACTTCATGAAATTGCACCTGGACATGTGGTTGCATGTCATCTGACAGAAGGAAAATAATATAAAATGTTTTAAAACAGGAATGATTCCAGCGGAAAGGAGTCACTCCTGTTTTTTATATGGAATATTCTTCCATTATGGATATTAGAATGATAGTAATAGACAACGTGCCTGTGAGGGAATGTATATGGGAAGAATTCTGGCGATACTCATAAGTGTTTTTCTATGTGTTCAACCGGTATGGGCTTCACCTTCCATGGATGAAGGACCTCAGATTACTGCTCCGTCAGCTGTGCTGATGGAAGCTTCGACCGGACAGATTATCTATGAAAAAGATGCAGATGAACAATTGCCGCCTGCCAGTGTTACAAAGATCATGACACTTCTTTTGATCTTTGACGCACTGGATTCCGGACAGATTCAATTGGATGATAAGGTGACAACTTCAGAATATGCGGCTTCCATGGGAGGATCTCAGGTATTTCTGGAAGCAGGTGAGACTCAGACCGTTGATACATTAATCAAATGTATTTCTGTAGCGAGTGCGAATGATGCCTGCGTGGCGATGGCCGAATACATATGTGGTAATGAGGAAGAGTTTGTTGCCCGGATGAATCAGCGTGCCAAAGACCTTGGAATGGAAAATACACATTTTATCAATTGTAATGGTCTGGATGTTGATGGACACCTGACGACAGCAAGAGATATTGCAGTCATGTCCCGTGAGTTGATTACAGAGTATCCGGAGATATATGATTACTGTACGATATGGATGGAGAATATTACACATACAACAAAGAAAGGGACTTCAGAATTTGGACTTACGAATACGAATAAATTGATTCGGCAATATGAGTATGCGACTGGATTAAAAACAGGGTCGACAGGTAAAGCGAAATTTTGTGTTTCTGCGACAGCAAGAAAGGACGGGATGGATCTGATTGCGGTAATTATGGCTGCACCAGATAGTAAAACACGTATGAAAGATGCGGTCACACTTTTTAATTATGGATTTGGAAAATGTCAGCGCTATGAAGAAAAGCAGATTCAGCCAATGGAACCAGTCGAGGTATCAAGAGGAAAAGAAAAACAGGTAAATGTTGTTCAGGATGGAAAGTTTGTTTATGTAGATACTACCGGAGCAGACTTGAGTAAAGTTAAGAGAAAAGCGGTGTATAAAGAGAAGATTGAGGCCCCGGTAAAAAAGGGAGAGAAAATCGGCGTAGTACAATACTATCTTGACGAAAAAATGATCGGAAGTATAGATATTATTGCAGAGCAATCAGTTGAAAAAATCAGTTATAAGAGTGCGATGGGAAATGCTCTTGAAGAATTTTTGTTGTAGTAAAGCAGCACGCAGCCTTTTTAAGGATGCGTGCTGTTCGTTGGTTGCAAATTAGCTGGAATAATTATATAATGATGCAAGATGAAAAGGAGAGAAACATTTGAAAGTTTTGTTTGTTATTATATGTATTATTATTCTTTTAGCTGTTTTGGAAAATATTAGAGAACTCCGAAATTTCACAACATCTTTTTATCGGATCAGTTCATCGAAACTCCAGGATCTACAGGAAACAAAAAGGGTATTATTTTTAAGTGATCTTCATAATCACAGTTATGGCCGGGAGAATGAACGATTGCTGGCAAAGATAAAAGAGCTTCATCCCGAGATGATACTGATCGGAGGAGATATGCTGATCCGTAAAGACGGGAATTCTTATGAAGGAACCGTTAGGTTTCTTTCAGAGTTGCCGAAGATCTGTCCGGTTTATTATGCGAATGGAAATCATGAGCAGAAGTTAAAGGAATTGCCACAGAAATATGAGCAGTCTTATGAAGTATATAAAAGTTCTCTGACCGATGCGGGGATTCACTTTTTGGAAAATGAATCGGTAGTCTTTGAGTGGGATGGCATCAAGATCGCGGTTACGGGACTAGAAATTCCGCTTTATGGATACCGGCATTTTGGAACAGTTTCTTTGCAAGAGTCTGTTCTTAAGGAACTGATTGGAGAACCGCAAGGGGAATATCAGATTCTTTTGGCGCATAATCCGGATTATGTAAAAGAATATCAGGCATGGGGAGCGGATCTGATCCTTTGTGGACATTATCATGGTGCTCTGGTCGGGATCCCGGGAGTGGGAGGTGTCATAGCGCCGAATTTTAAATTGTTCCCTAAATATTCCGGAGGTATTTATCGTGAAGAAAATGCAATTGCGGTGGTGAGCAGAGGTCTTGGAACGCATTCTGTACCTGTCAGGATTTTTAATATGCCGGAATTAGTTGTTTTGGACTTCTGAGGGGATAAAGCTTGAGAAACATAGAAAAATCCTGTATAATAAAAAAGTTATTATAACGGAAGATATTATATAAGATGAGGGAAATTTATGGGGATTCCGGTAAAATTGCAGGTGTTTGAGGGGCCTTTGGATCTGCTTTTACACTTAATCGATAAAAATAAAATAGATATTTATGATATTCCGATTGTTGAAATTACGAACCAGTATATGGATTATATCAAGGCAATGGAAGAGGAAGATCTGAATGTAATGAGTGAATTCCTGGTTATGGCGGCTACTCTTTTGGATATCAAGTGCAGAATGCTTCTTCCAAAGGAAGTGAATGAAGATGGTGAAGAGGAAGATCCAAGAAAAGAGCTGGTGGAACAGCTGCTGGAATATAAGATGTATAAATATATGTCTTATGAACTGAAAGACAGAGAAATGGATAGCGGACAGGTGATGTATAAGGATCCGACGATTCCGGAAGAAGTGCGGGAATATGAAGTACCGGTGGATATGGATGAGTTGTTGGGGGATCTGACACTGACAAAGCTGAATCAAATTTTTAAAGATGTAATGAAACGCCAGGCTGATAAAGTGGATCCTGTCCGCAGTAAATTTGGAAAGATAGAGAAAGAAGAAGTAACTCTGCCGGATAAGCTTGAGTATGTAACAGAGTATGCCAGAGTACATTTTCAGTTTGATTTTAGAAATCTTTTGTCAAAACAGAGTTCCAGAACACAGATTGTAGTGACTTTTCTTGCAATCTTACAATTGATGAAGGAAGGTGTGATTCTTATCGAACAGGATCAGCCGTTTGATGAGATTACTATAACTTCCAAAGTGTATGTCGAAAACAGGGAAAGGTAGAATGGAAGAGTTGGAGATTAAAAAATTAGAGGGTGTAATAGAAGCAATTTTATTTACGATGGGAGAATCTGTAGAATTAAGTAAGATTGCGTCAGCAATTGAACATGATGAGACCACTACACGTAAGATTATCCACCAAATGATGGATAAATATAATGCGGAAGACCGCGGAATCAGAATCATTGAGCTGGAAGATTCTTATCAGATGTGTACGAAAAAAGAAATGTATGAATATCTGATTCGTGTGGCGAAGCAGCCGAAAAGATATGTATTGACAGATGTTCTTCTGGAAACGCTTGCTATCGTAGCGTATAAGCAGCCGGTGACCAAGCTCGAGATAGAGAAAATCCGAGGAGTGAAATCGGATCATGCAGTAAATAAGCTGGTAGAATATAATCTGGTCTGTGAAAGAGGAAGGCTGGATGCTCCCGGAAAGCCTATCTTATTTGGAACAACAGAAGAATTTTTGCGAAGGTTTAGCGTTCAGACACTGGAGGATCTTCCGAGTCTGAATCCGGAACAGCTGGAGAATTTTAAAGAAGAGGCCGAAGAGGAAGTACAGCTGAAGCTGGATATTTAATAAATGATTTTTTCTGAGAGCAGGAAAACGTATAGAAAGACTGACAGCAGCATATATTACAATAACATGGTGATATGTGGTGTGGTAGATGAATAAAGTGCGATTGTGGCAAAGTCTTATATTGTGCATTTTGGTTTTGTTTTCGGCTTTTTTGCCTGTAAGTGCAGAAAATGGCGGAGAACAGACGTCTGAAGACATGCCAAAAGAATTATACGCCCGGTCAGCAGTACTGATGGATGCTGATAGTGGGCGTGTTTTGTTTGGAAAAGAAGAAAATGTAGTCAGACCGATGGCAAGCACTACAAAGATAATGACTTGTATTCTTGCATTAGAAAATATGAAAGAAGGTCAGATCGTTACTGCTTCAAAGAATGCTGCGTCCCAGCCGAAAGTCAGGCTTGGAATGCAGGAGGGGGAAACATTTTATCTGAAAGATCTCCTTTATTCTCTGATGCTGGAATCGCATAATGACAGTGCGGTGGCAATTGCAGAGGGAATTGCCGGAAGTGTGAAAGTATTTGCAGATCTAATGAACCAGAAGGCAAAAAAAATAGGATGTGAACATACATATTTTGTGACACCGAACGGATTAGATGCGGAAAATGAAGGAGGAACCCATTCCACTACAGCAGCCGATCTTGCCCGGATTATGCGTTATTGTATCATGGAATCATCTTGTAAGGAAGAATTTCTTGCTGTTACCAGCACAAGAAACTACCAGTTTCAGAATCTGGAAGAGTCCAGATTGTTCTCCTGCAGCAATCATAATGCATTTTTGGATATGATGGATGGAGCACTGACGGGAAAAACCGGATTTACAGGGAATGCGGGATATTGTTATGTCGGAGCGCTCAAAAGAGATGACCGGACGTTTATTGTTGCACTTCTTGCGTGCGGATGGCCTGGAAATAAGAGCTATAAATGGTCTGATACCAGAAAACTTATGGAGTACGGAATTGAGTGTTATCAGTATCAGGATGTATGGGTAAAAACAGAGCTCCCGAATCTTTCGGTGTCAGGTGGAGTGTCAACGGAAGATCCCTACGAGGAAGAGGTCCAGGTGTCACTGAAATATCAGGAAGAAGTGGATACTTTCAAGGTGCTTTTGGGAAAAACAGAAAAGGTAACAGTGAAAGAAGAAATTGCAAAAACATTAAATGCTCCTGTAAAAAAAGGAAGGGTTGTAGGAAATGTAAAATATTTCCTGGGAGATCAGGAGCTTGCTTCATTTCCTGTTGTGACAAAAGAAGAAGTCAGGGAGAGAACTTTTTGCTGGTGTCTGGCTTTTGCGGCACAAAGATTCTGTTTTTAAATCAGGATTTCAGTATTACTTATATGTAAAAGAAAAATTAAAAATACGAGAGGAGAAAAGGAAATGTCGATTGAAAAAGTAAGAGAATATTTCAGACAGTATGGAATGGAGGAACGTGTAAGAGAAGAGGAACATTCCAGTGCAACGGTTGAAGAAGCGGCAGAAGCACTGGGATGCGAACCACAGAGAATTGCCAAGACCCTGTCATTTTATTTAGAGGATTCTGCTATTCTGATCGTGATGGCAGGAGACCGGAAGATTGATAATAAGAAATATAGAAAACGGTTCGGATGTAAAGCACATATGCTGAAATTTGAGGATGTAGAACCGATGATTGGACATGCAGTGGGAGGCGTATGTCCATTTGGAATCTGTGAGGGAATAGACGTGTATCTTGACGAGTCATTGAAGCGGTTTGAAACAGTGTTTCCGGCGGCCGGGAGCAGTAATAGTATGATAGAGTTAACAATATCGGAACTGGAGAAATACAGTTGTTACAAAGCATGGGTTGATGTCTGCAGAGAGGGATAAAAGTATAGAAGCCTGTATGATGAATTTTTATAACGGAGCCTTGACGGATCTGTGAAAAATGTGCTATTTTAGTGGTATCTTATAAGAGGTCAGTGTGTTTCTGTTTTACAGGTCTGTAAAAGAATTTCCAACGTTTGAAAGAAAATTTATGATTGACATTTAAGAAGAAGTATAATACTATATTAATCAGAGAGCGAACGTTTGTTCGCTGTGCAGAGAAGGAGAAGTAACTATGGTAGATGAGAATAAGAAGCGCGCATTAGATGCAGCGATTGCTAAATTAGAGAAAGATTATGGAAAAGGAACGGTAATGCGTCTTGGAGACCCGGCTGCGCAGGTTGCTGTTGAGACGATTCCGACAGGATCACTCAGCCTGGATCTGGCTCTTGGGCTTGGAGGAGTCCCGAAGGGACGAATCGTTGAGATATATGGCCCAGAATCCAGTGGTAAGACAACAGTTGCTCTGCATATGATTGCGGAAGTGCAGAAGCGGGGAGGAATCGCCGGATTTATTGATGCAGAACATGCATTGGATCCTGTTTACGCCAAGAATATAGGGGTAGATATTGATGAATTGTATATTTCCCAGCCTGACAGCGGAGATCAGGCACTTGAAATTACAGAGACAATGGTAAGATCAGGTGCTATGGATATTATTGTTGTTGACTCTGTTGCGGCATTGGTTCCGAAACAGGAGATTGAAGGTGATATGGGAGACAGTCACGTAGGACTTCAGGCAAGATTGATGTCACAGGCGCTTCGTAAGCTGACTCCGGTAATCAGTAAGTCTAATTGCGTGGTTATTTTTATTAATCAGCTGCGTGAAAAGGTTGGTGTAATGTTCGGTAATCCGGAGACAACGACCGGTGGACGTGCATTGAAATTCTACGCATCTATCCGTATGGATGTCAGAAGGATTGAAACATTGAAACAAAGCGGAGAGATGGTAGGTAACAGAACGCGTGTGAAAGTTGTAAAGAATAAGATAGCTCCTCCATTTAAAGAAGCTGAATTTGATATTATGTTCGGAAAAGGAATCTCACGGGAAGGTGATATTCTGGATCTTGCTGTGAAATGTGATCTTGTTAATAAAAGTGGTGCATGGTTTGCGTATAATGGTGATAAGATCGGACAGGGACGTGAGAATGCAAAAACTTATCTGGCAGAACATCCGGAGATTATGGATGAACTGGAAAAGAAGATTCGTGTACATTATCATATCGATGAGGAGACTGAGGAGAATAAGGGTGACCAGACAAAAGTAAAGGCGACAGCTGCCAGATCTGGAGCGAAGAAAACCGTTGCTGATCAAACAGAAGAGGAAGAATAGGCATGACGGTCAGCAGGATTGAACCGGTGTCTAAAACGAGATATAAAGTGTTTATAGATGGACAGTTTGCTTTTGCTCTGTATAAAGGTGAACTGTCCCGTTATCATATCGTAGATGGTTCCGAAATAGACGAGAATGTATATCAGATCCTATATAAAGATAATGTAAAACGGGCGAAATTACGAGCAATGCATTTGCTTTCAGATATGGGACGGACAGAATCCCAGCTTCGTACAAAACTGTTGCAGGGGGGATATCCGCAGAAGATTGTTGATGAAGCAATTACTTATGTAAAATCATTCGGCTATATTAATGACAGAGAATATGCCAGAAATTTTGTGGAAAGCAGAAAAGAAAAAAAAAGCCGGAAAGAGATCTATGCTGCATTGTGTCAGAAGGGGCTGGATTCTGAATTAATAAAAGAAGCGCTGGATGAATGTTATGCCGGTGAAGATTCATTGCAGGCAATTAAGGCCCTTCTCAGAAAGAAAGGTTATCATCCGGGAAATGCAGATCTGAAAGAAAATCAGAAAATAATAGGATATCTTGTACGGAAAGGGTTTCAATACGAAGATATAAGGAAAGTTGTTAATCTTACTAATGTATTGTAACTTTCTGAGGGAAAGCTTGACAGATTTGTGAAAAAAGTATAAACTTTAAGTGTTGTATTTGTACAATGAAAATCAAATAAGGAGGTGCTCCTGTGCCGATGGGAATATGGATTGCTGTGGCAATCGTGCTTATCATCGCAGCGGCAGTGATCAGTCACTTTGTAACCGTCTCTAATCTGAAAAAAAATGCAGAGTCAAAGATTGGCAACGCAGAAAGTAAAGCAAGAGAGATTATAGACGATGCAGTAAAGACGGCTGAGGCCAAAAAGAAGGAGTCTCTTTTGGAAATTAAAGAAGAGTCTATCAGAAACAAGAATGAACTTGAGAAGGAGACTAAGGAACGCAGATCGGAATTACAGCGATACGAAAAGCGTGTGCTTTCCAAAGAGGAGGCTTTAGACAAGAAGGCAGATGCCATTGAGAGGCGAGAAGCAGGATTTGCAGCAAAAGAGGAACAGCTTAGGCAGCGCGAAGCGAAAGTAGAAGAGCTGGGTAAGCAGAGAGTACAGGAACTAGAAAGAATCTCAGGACTTACCTCCGAACAAGCAAAAGAATATTTGTTAAAAACTGTTGAAGAAGATGTAAAGCATGACACTGCGAAAATGATCAAAGAAATGGAAGCACAGGCAAAGGAAGAGGCAGATAAAAAAGCGAAAGAATATGTCGTTACTGCTATCCAGAGATGTGCTGCAGATCATGTTGCGGAAACTACAATTTCGGTTGTACAGCTTCCGAGTGATGAAATGAAAGGAAGAATTATTGGACGTGAGGGTCGTAATATTCGTACATTAGAAACAATGACCGGTGTAGAACTGATCATTGACGATACTCCAGAAGCCGTTGTGTTATCAGGCTTTGATCCAATAAGAAGAGAAGTCGCCAGAATTGCGCTGGAAAAATTAATTGTTGACGGACGTATTCATCCGGCAAGAATTGAGGAGATGGTAGAAAAGGCGCAAAAAGAAGTAGATGCAATGATTCGAGAAGAAGGAGAAGCTGCTGCGCTGGAAGTAGGGGTTCACGGTATTCATCCGGAACTTATTAAACTTCTGGGGCGTATGAAATTCAGAACCAGCTATGGACAGAATGCATTAAAGCATTCTGTTGAGGTGGCCCAGCTTTCCGGACTTTTGGCAGGCGAGATCGGGCTTGATGTAAGAATTGCCAAGCGTGCAGGTCTGCTGCATGATATAGGAAAATCCATCGATCATGATGTGGAAGGTTCCCATATCCAGATTGGTGTAGATCTTTGTAGAAAATATAAAGAGTCTGCAACGGTAATCAATGCTGTTGAGGCTCATCATGGCGACGTAGAACCAGAAACTCTGATCGCATGTGTGGTACAGGCTGCAGATACCATTTCAGCTGCAAGACCAGGTGCGAGAAGAGAAACGTTAGAAACATATACAAACAGGTTAAAACAATTAGAAGATATCACCAACCAGTTTAAGGGTGTTGATAAGTCTTTTGCAATTCAGGCAGGTAGAGAGATTCGCGTTATGGTAGTTCCAGAACAGGTATCTGACGCAGATATGGTATTAATGGCCAGAGATATTGCTAAACAGATTGAATATGAGTTAGAATATCCTGGACAGATTAAGGTCAATGTAATTCGTGAGTCGCGTGTTACAGACTATGCCAAGTAGAAGATAAATGAATGGGGAGTGTCGCAAAGTAACGATTTTATGTTATAGTGCGAGACTCTCTTTTTTTTATTTAGATCTGTAGAAAAACAGATTCTACAGATGCTTCAAAAAATTCGAAACAGGAGGAATTAACGTGAGTGAGAAAATAAAACGTGTCAGACGTGAGCTGGCATATGAAGGAACTATTTTACATGTGTATAAGGATTATATGGAGTTTGAAAGTGGAAATTCTGCACAATGGGATTTTATACATCATGACGGAGCGGCAGCTGTGGTGCCAGTTATGGATGATGGCAGGATCCTTATGGTGAAGCAATATAGGAATGCTCTGGAAAGAGATACTTTGGAGATTCCTGCCGGTAAACTGGATGATCCAAAAGAAGAAGGGATCGTATGTGCTTCCAGGGAATTAGAAGAAGAGACAGGATATCGATCTGAGAATCTGGAATGGCTGATTACACTTCGCACAACTGTGGCATTTTGTGATGAGAAGATTGAAATCTTTGTTGCAAGAGATCTGATTCCATCCAGACAACACCTGGATGAGGATGAATATGTGGATGTGAAAGCATATACACTTGATGAACTG
Source organism: Dorea sp. (assembly GCA_022769185.1). Taxonomy (GTDB): domain Bacteria; phylum Bacillota; class Clostridia; order Lachnospirales; family Lachnospiraceae; genus Dorea_A. The sequence goes on from JALEKG010000059.1 coordinate 70,676, forward strand.
AAAGAAATGATTTTTTCAGGTAAAATCGAAGATTCAAAGACTATGGCTGCTATCTTGGCGTATGAATCTAAATATTTGAAATAAGAAAAGCATATAATGAGTTGTCTCGCATATAATGAAGTATCTTGACAAAGGGAGGAATATTTGTGAAGATACTGGAGAATAAAAGATATTTTGTTCTATTTGGTATGCTGGGATTCCTGGCGGGAATTTTATATGCGAATTTGGTATCCAGAGATTATATAGCCAATATGGGTGTCTTTAATACATATTTTCTGGAACAATATCAGCAGGCGGACATCAATGCTGCGGAATATGTCTGGTATATTATCAGAATTAGAGCTGTACCTTTGCTGTTTCTTATTGCAGCCGGAGAGATGAAAGTCCGCAAAGCGGCAGCGTCCTTGTTTTTGTTATGGACATGCTTTTTGGGTGGACTTTTGATGACATCAGCAGTGATGAAAATGGGGATGAAAGGATTGATATTATGCCTGATGGCATTGGTGCCACATGCCTTTTTTTACCTGGCGGGATATCTGATTCTGCTATGGTATCTTCTGGCTTATCCAATGGTTCGATGGAATCTGTCAAAAACGGTCTGCATGATATTGTTTATGCTGATGGGGATACTGACAGAGTGCTATGTCAATCCGGTAGTTATGCAGTTGTTTATTAAGACACTGTAGCAGATAAAATGAAAAAGAGCGAGTGTTTACTGGTAGAAACGATAAACACTCGCTTTTTGAATGCATTAATGGATTCGCGAGGTATTCTGGAGATTTAGATAGTGTCTTAAATATAGCAGGCAGGCGCAGAAGATAAACAGCTGGCTGACCAGAAGTCCCCACAGATATCCACGGATTCCTAATAATGGTATCATAAGAATGACTCCTGCAATCCGGATTGTCAGACTGACTGCATTGATCATGAATGAGAGTACGGTTTTCCCGATTCCATTAATGATACTGATCAGAGTACTGTTTGTATACAAGAAAGGACACATCCATGCCAGTGTGACGATGAAATCCCCCGCCATAGTACTGTGAAACAAAAAGGAACCAATCCATTTCCCTAAAATTAGCAAAAAGATACAGCAGATACTTCCTAGAAAAACGCAGGAACAGCCTACTCTGCGAATCAAACATGACATTTCTTTTTTGGAGTCCTGTGCCTGGATTTCAGCAACTGTAGGAAGAAGCATTGTGGAGATAGAATTGGTAATGGCGGACGGGAACAGAATGCAGGGAAGAGCCATACCTGTTAAAACTCCATAGATACTTAGTGAGTCACTGACTGTGCAGCCATAGTGCTGAAGATACAGGGGAATGGAGACCGCTTCAATACTTTGCAGAATATTCAGCAGTACCCGGCTTCCTGTCAGGGGAACGGAGAGTTTTAAAAGTTCGGTACTGTGTACAAGGAAAGATCCAAATGGCAGATGAAAGAGATTTCCTGCATTTTGGATATTACAGATTGAGCAAAGACAGTATAAAGAAGATACGATTTCCCCTGCAACTAATCCTGCCACTGCAATTGTAATGCTAAAATTGATTCTATGACTGATCCCATAAAGATAGATCAGATAAACTGTCAGGATTCTTGCGGATTGTTCTAATAACTGAGAAATTGCCGGTATCTGTGTCTGCTTCATTCCAAAGTAATATCCACAGATACAGCTGTGTACCGAAGCAAAAGGAAAAGCGTATGACAGGATGACCAGCAGGTCAGTACATCGTGTATCATGTAGAAAGAAAGTGGAAATGAATTCTGCATAATGTTGTATGAAAAATGTTATAATACAGGAAATCGTAATTGTTAAAATCAGACTGGTGCTAAGGAGCTCTTTTGCTTCTTTTTTATTGCCTTTTGCAAGTTTCTTTGCCGTGCAACGAGATAATGCAAGCTCGATTCCTGCACAGGTGAAAGAAAAACAGAGGGCATAGATTGGAAATACCAGTTGATACAGTCCGACACTTTCTTCTCCGAATGTATGACTTAAAAACATACGGTAGAAGAAGCCCATAAAACGAGTGGCAAATCCTGTGACTGTTAAAATAAAAGTTCCTTTTATCATTGTACGTGTCCGGGTCATGAAGGCCTCCTTGAATTATTGAAAAGATTTGAGTCTGTCGTTATATGATATTTAAGATTCGTACTTGACAGAACTGTAAAGCAGTGATATTCTACAAAAAGAAAAATCCTAGTAAAATACTGGGGATTGAGAGGTGATTGGATGAAGCTTTCCACAAAAGGAAGATACGGGCTAAGAGCTATGATAGATCTTGCCAGGTACAGTGAGAAAGAACCAGTTTCCATTGGAAGTGTAGCAGCCAGACAAGATATCTCAGAACGATATTTGGAGCAATTGGTAGCATTGTTGAAAAAGGCGGGACTGGTGAAAAGCATTCGTGGTGCTACCGGTGGCTATGTGCTGGCAAAAAAAGAAGAAGAAATATCAGTTGGAGATATTTTGAGAGCTTTAGAAGGAAGCCTGGAGCCGGTGAAATGTGCTGCTTTTTATTCGGAAGACGGATGTACTGCAGCAGACGGTTGTGTGACAAAATATGTCTGGCAGAAGATAAATGACAGTATTAACCAGACTGTGAATGAGATTATGCTGGATGAACTTGTCCGGGAAAGTAAAAATCTGAACCCGGAAGGGGGATGTACGAATCACAAATGCAGCCAGTAAACAGAGGAAAAATGATTACAATAGATGATCAAAAAGAAGAAAAATGGAGGGAAAAATAATGGGTAAATTCTTATATCTAGACAATGCGGCAACAACAAAGACAGCGCCAGAAGTAGTGGAGGCTATGCTTCCCTATTTTACGGAAAGATTTGGAAATCCATCCAGTGTTTATAGCTTTTCGGCAGGCAATAAAGAGGTCATCAGCCAGCAGAGAGATATCATTGCAGGAACACTGGGGGCAAAGTCGAATGAAATTTATTTTACGGCTGGAGGATCAGAATCTGATAACTGGGCATTAAAAGCAACTGCAGAAGCTTATGGGCAGAAAGGAAATCATATTATCACAACGAAAATTGAACACCATGCAATTCTCCATACGGCTGAATATCTGGAAAAAAGAGGATTTGAGGTAACGTATCTGGATGTAGATGAAGATGGAAAGGTCAAGCTGGATGAACTGAAGGCGGCGATTCGTCCGACGACGATCTTGATCTCCGTTATGTTTGCAAATAATGAGATTGGAACAATACAGCCTGTGAAAGAAATTGGAGAGATTGCTCATGAACATGGAATTTTGTTCCACACTGATGCTGTACAGGCTTATGGACAGCTTCCAATTAATGTTGACGAATGCCATATAGATATGTTGAGCGCCAGTGGACATAAATTCAATGGTCCAAAAGGAATCGGGTTTTTATATATCCGTACCGGTGTAAAGATTCGTTCTTTCGTGCATGGCGGTGCACAGGAAAGGAAGCGCCGCGCGGGCACAGAAAATGTTCCTGGTATTGTAGGAATAGGAACAGCTGCAAAACGTGCTGCTGAGACAATGGCGGAGAGAACGGCAAAAGAGCGTGAAATCAGAGATTATCTGATCGACCGGGTATTAAATGAAATTCCTTATTGCCGGCTGAATGGACATAGAACAGATCGTCTTCCTAATAATGCAAATTTTAGTTTCCGGTTTGTAGAAGGAGAATCTCTGCTGATTAAGCTGGATATGAAGGGAATCTGTGGATCCAGTGGTTCCGCGTGCACATCCGGTTCATTAGATCCTTCCCATGTACTTCTGGCAATCGGCCTGCCGCATGAGATTGCTCATGGCTCACTCAGGCTTACTCTGAATGAGGAGATCACCAAAGAAGATATTGATTATGTGGTAGATAATCTGAAAGAAATCGTGACATATTTGAGAGAAATGTCACCGTTGTATGAAGATTTTGTAAAAAAGAATCAAAAATAAAATCAGAAAATCAAAAATGAGAAAAAAGGAGAAAAAATATGTATTCAGAAAAAGTAATGGATCATTTTGAGCATCCAAGAAATGTAGGAGAGATAGAGAACCCGAGCGGAGTAGGAACTGTTGGCAATGCAAAATGTGGAGATATCATGCGTATTTATCTGGATATCGATGAAAATCAGATCATTCAGGATGTAAAATTCAAAACGTTCGGCTGTGGTGCTGCAGTTGCGACCAGCAGTATGGCGACTGAGATGGTAAAAGGAAAATCCATCCAGGAGGCAATGCAAGTGACGAATAAAGCAGTTATGGAAGCACTCGATGGGCTTCCGCCGGTAAAAGTACATTGTTCACTTCTTGCGGAAGAGGCAATTCATGCAGCCCTTTGGGATTATGCACAAAAGCATGACATTAAGATTGAAGGTCTGTCAAAACCAAAATCAGATATTCATGAAGGAGAAGAAGAGGAAGAAGAAGAGTATTAAACCGGAGAATAATATCATGAATAAAAAAAAGGTTGTAGTAGGAATGTCAGGAGGAGTGGATTCTTCTGTGGCAGCATATCTTCTGAAAGAACAGGGATATGATGTCATTGGAGTTACAATGCAGATCTGGCAGGATGAGGAAGAGAGTGTTCAGGAGGAACAGGGAGGCTGCTGTGGACTTAGTGCAGTGGAAGATGCAAGAAGAGTAGCCGCTTCTCTGGGAATCCCGTATTATGTGATGAATTTTAAACGGGAGTTTAAAACATACGTGATTGATTATTTCCTCAATGATTATCTTAACGGAAGAACGCCAAATCCGTGTATTGCCTGTAATCGATATGTAAAATGGGAAGCACTGCTTCAAAGGAGCATGGATATCGGTGCAGATTATATTGCGACTGGGCATTATGCAAGAATTGACCGGCTTTCAAACGGACGTTATGCGATTCGTACTTCGGCAGCAAATGGAAAAGACCAGACTTATGCATTGTATAATCTGACTCAGGAACAGTTGGCACATACATTGATGCCAGTTGGGGAATATGATAAAAGTGAGATTCGTGAGATCGCTCAGAAAATAGGGCTGCGCGTGGCAGATAAGCCAGACAGCCAGGATATCTGCTTTGTACCGGATGGTGATTATGCTTCTTATATAGAGGAAAATATAGGAGAAGATTACGCTGGGAAAATTGCACCGGGGAATTTTGTACTTTCTGATGGAACTGTGGTTGGTCAGCATAAAGGTATCATCCATTATACGGTAGGACAGAGAAAGGGACTTGGATTATCCCTTGGACATCCTGTATTTGTATTAGAAATCCGACCAGAGACGAATGAAGTGGTGGTCGGAACAAATGAAGAATCTATGTCACGTTTTGTGAGAGCAGATCAGATTAATTTTATGTCAATAGAGGATCTGACAGAAAAAAAGCGTGTGTGGGCAAAAATCCGGTACAATCATAAAGGTGCATGGTGTACCGTTGAAAAAACTGGTAAAGATGAAATATTATGTACTTTTGAAGAACCGCAGAGGGCGATTACACCAGGGCAGGCAGTTGTTCTGTATGACGGGGAATATGTTCTGGGCGGAGGAACAATCATAGGAGACAGGTGATATGATGAAAGCAGATGTGCATATGCACACAAACTTTTCAAGTGATTCCGATTCCAGTCCGGAAGAAATGATACAAGGAGCAATTGCGAAGGGACTGGAAGTCTTATGTTTTACAGATCATTTTGATAAAGATAACGTAGCATGGGGGCCGGAGGATATTTTTAATCCAGAAGAATATTTCCAGGTGCTTCTGCCACTGAAAGAAAAATATAAAGATCAGATTAAAGTGAAAATCGGTGTAGAGATCGGTATGCAGCCCTATCTTGAGCCATTTTACCGGAGATTTATACAAAAATATCCGTTTGAATTTGTAATAGGTTCCGTACATTCTATATGGAAAATGGATATTGCGCATGGAGAAATCTTCGAGGGCCATTCAGATGAGGAAATCTATCGTGCGACATTGGAAGAAACACTTGAAGATGTAAGAATCTATGATGATTTTGATGTGCTTGGCCATATGGATTATATGGTCAGATATGGAGAAACAAAAGAAAAAGAGTATTCCTATCAGAGATATGCTGATGTGATCGACGAGATCTTGAAGACGATTATAGCAAAAGGAAAAGGGATTGAGCTGAACACAGCAGGACTTAAGTATGGTCTTCCATTTGCACATCCTCATCCGGATGTACTGAAGAGATACCGGGAACTTGGCGGAGAGATTATTACAGTGGGGGCAGATGGTCATAGGCCCGATCATATTGCTTACGACTTTTATAAAGTATCTGATATCTTAAAAAGCTGTGGCTTTAAATATTATACAGAATTTTCTGATAGAAAGCCTGTTTTTAAGCAACTTCCATAAAAAAAGAAAACCATTGGAAAATCACTTGAATTTTTGTATCAGATTTAGTACAATTATTTCTAGTTGAGAAGTCTTTGGCATAGTAATGGGAGAGTGTGTTAAAGAGTTCACAATATAAGACTGCGTAATCAGTTAATAAACAAACTTTAGGAGGAATTAATCATGGCAGTAAAAGTAGCGATTAATGGATTCGGACGTATTGGACGTCTTGCATTCAGACAGATGTTTGGAGCAGAAGGATATGAAGTAGTTGCAATCAACGACTTGACATCTCCTAAAATGCTTGCACATTTATTAAAGTATGACTCTTCACAGGGAAAATATGCTTTAGCTGACACTGTTGAAGCAACAGATGATTCTATCATCGTGGATGGAAAAGAAATCAAGATTTATGCAAAGGCTAACGCTGAAGAGCTTCCTTGGGGAGAAATCGGTGTAGACGTTGTTCTTGAGTGTACAGGTTTCTATACATCTAAAGAGAAAGCATCTGCTCATATTAAAGCAGGAGCAAGAAAAGTTGTTATTTCCGCACCAGCTGGAAAAGACCTGCCAACTATCGTATATAATGTTAACCACAACACACTTACACCAGAAGATACTGTAATTTCTGCAGCTTCCTGTACAACAAACTGCTTAGCTCCTATGGCTAAGGCTCTGAATGATCTTGCTCCGATCAAATCTGGTATTATGTGTACAATTCACGCTTACACAGGTGATCAGATGACTCTTGACGGACCACAGAGAAAAGGCGATTTAAGAAGATCTCGTGCAGCTGCAGTTAATATTGTTCCGAACAGCACAGGCGCTGCTAAAGCTATCGGACTTGTTATTCCGGAACTGAACGGAAAATTAATCGGATCTGCTCAGCGTGTACCAACCCCGACAGGTTCTACAACAATCCTGACAGCTGTAGTTGAAGGAGAAGTTACTGTAGATCAGATCAATGAGGCTATGAAGGCTGCATCTAATGAATCTTTCGGATACAATACAGATGAGATCGTTTCTAGCGATATCGTAGGTATGAGATTTGGTTCTTTATTTGATGCAACACAGACAATGGTTCTGCCATTAGATAACGGAACAACAGAAGTTCAGGTTGTATCATGGTAT
>JALEKG010000126.1 GCA_022769185.1 Dorea sp.
GTCGTTCCTGCATCTCATATAATCCAAGCACATATCTGTGAAAGAGCTCCTGCTGCCGGTCTGACGGAAGCTGAAAGCTTCCCATATCACACAACTGCCGGTTCATATCCCATTTCACATAAGAGATCGGTGCACTACGAAGAATCTTCGCCACGCATTCATATGCATAATCCCGGACTTCCTTTCTCGAAAGGTCCAGCACATACTGTGCCCGGCTCTGTGTTATCTGCCTTCCCCGGACCTGGATCGCCCAGTCCGGATGTTCTCGGAATAATTCCGAATCCGGCGAGATCATCTCCGGTTCAAACCAGATTCCAAACTCCAGGCCAGTCTCATTTACCTTCTTTACCAGATCTGGAAGCCCCGTCGTCAGCTTCTCTTCGTTCACATACCAGTCACCAAGAGAACTGTCATCATGATTGCGCTTTCCAAACCATCCATCGTCCATGACCAGCATCTCAATCCCACATGCTTTTGCCTCTCTTGCAATGTCCAGAAGTTTCTCTGTATCAAAATCAAAATACGTCGCTTCCCAGTTGTTAATCAATATCGGCCGTTTCTTATATTTATATGGACTCCGGATCAGATGTTCCCGGTAAAAATCATGATAGGATCTGGTCATCTGATCCAGACCTTTCGACGAATATGTCATAACTACTTCCGGTGCCTGAAACGCTTCTCCCGGAATCAGTTTCCAACAAAATTCCTCTGCATGGATTCCCATTACCATACGTACCTGTTCAAACTGCGATACCTCTGCCTGCGCAATAAAGTTCCCGGAATAGACAAAATTCATCGCATATACCTCTCCCTGCTCCTGTGTCGTCTCTGGAGTAACAAGTGCAAGGAATGGATGCTCCTGGTGGCTGGATTCTCCTCTTCCAGAAGAAACCATCTGCTTACCATAGTGAAGCTTCCCCCTCTGAATGCAGCGTTCCCTCGCCCAGGAACCACAGAGACTGATCATCTCAAACTCCCGATGATCCATATCCAGGCAGGCGCTGTACACTTTATCAAGCTCCAGCTCTTGATTTCCCACATTCACAAGCCTTACACTCCGTGTGATCACGTCTTCTTTCACAAATGCAGAATACAAAAGCTCCGCCTTCAGTCCCAGGACCTCATCCTTCAATACCAGCTTCAGCGTCTCCACTTCATCCTCATCACCAAAGGAAGCAGGAAGACCTTCCAGCTTCGGCTTCCCTTTGAAGATCTCATAAACATCATAAAACAGCTCTACCCCTGACTGTCCATATTCATTTCTTACATTCAGGCAACTCTCCCTGTAATCTCCGACTCCCCCTGTAGGATATTCAAATGGAAAGGAATCCAGAAACGCAGATTTCTCCCTCTGATTGCTCTCCGGCGTAAATGGGTGCTCCTCCATCCGAAGCAGGTATTTTCCGCCCGCACTCTGCAATCTCTTTCCATAATAAATGTGTCCGACATACCCTTCTTTCGACACTCCGATCATATATGTGGTATGATCCGTATCAAGTTTAAAAATCCCCTTTTTCTCATCAAAACAAATTGCCATATTACCTTTCACCTTTTAGCTAATTGCGATATATTTTTAAGTTTTTTTACCTAAATACATTAACTCATACATTACAAAAAAAGTCAAGAAGACACTTATTATCTTCTTGACTTTTTCTCATATCAATTCTCTAATCTTGTTTCTCTTTAAATGCGTTCGCCGTATCTCCCGGTGCCTTTCCGTTCTTTTCCACCAGTACGATCTCGATTCCTTCCAATCGCTTTCCATATCCGGCAGTTCCTGCATATTTCCCATTTTTCGCCCAGCCAAGCCAGCCGAAGGTCTGCGCATGGACACGATAGTATACGTCATAGTGCTCCGCCATCTCACCCGTCAGGCGAACACATATTGCTTCAAGCCGTCTGGCTTCGCCTTCCGTCCCACTCAGTGCTCCGTCCTTAGCCCAGGTTCCTTTCCAGTCTTCTTCCCAGCCATAGCCCTGAACATGCGTCTGATATTCAATATCACCTTCATATTTCTCATCGGAATTCATATTATCAGCAAGATTAATCTCTATTCCCTCCAGACGTTTTGCCTCTCCTTCGGTTCCACTCATTACTCCATCATACTTCCAATCCTGCCAGCTATAGGTCTGTACATGAGTTCTGTAAGTCACATAGTTTTTACTCTTCTCTCCGGAAGATGAATTAGCTGTAACATATGCTGTATCCGTATTGCCTACTGCCTCAGGAGCTTTCCCTCCTTTTTCTACTAATACAATCTCGATTGCTTCCAGTCTTTTACCGAGTCCTGCAGTTCCTGCATATTCCCCATTTTTCGCCCAGCCGAGCCAGCCATAGGTCTGTGCATGAACACAATAATAGATATCGTATTTATCAGCCATCTTGCCCGTCAGATAGATCTTAATTGCCTCTAGTCTCTTTGCTTTTCCTTCGGTTCCGCTGGTTATTCCATTTTCCACTTCATCCTGCCAGCCAGATGATTGTACATGCGTTTTATACACAATATCTCCGGAATATTTCTGATCCTTTAACTGAATCTGAATTGCTTCCAGGCGTTTTGCCTGGCCTTCGGTTCCACTTAACTCTCCATCAGATTTCCATTCTTTCTCCCATCCAGAAGTCTGTATATGCGTCTTATACTGAACACTGGCTGTGGCAAGCTTTGGAATCATTTCTGTTTCTTTTTTACTGCAGCCTTGATTCTGGCACACTCTTTCCCGAAGCCCTTCCTCTTTTTCCGTCGGTTCTTTCTTTATCACCCATTCTCCAAAATTGTGACCGGTTGCCGGGATTTCTTGTTCACTTCCTGCTTTACTTGTTCCACACACACTGCAGTGGATACTTTCACTTCCCGCTTTCTCACAAGTTGCTTCCTTATCTACCCTATATTCTTCTTCCCATGTGTGGTCCGCGATAGGAACCTCTACTCTTTTCTCATCTGTATAGGTTTTATCTTCATAAGTTGCTGTAGCTATGTATCTATTTTCTCCTTTATTTTCACATGTTGCAGGGGTACTATTTCCCTCATCCACAATCACTTCTGCTTGTATACCTCTAACCTGATCTCCACATACAGTACAAGTTAATGTTGCAGTTGCAGTATATTCACCAGTTTTATTCCCGTCTGCATCTGTCACTTCTGTCCATACAAATTTAGCTTTATAATCATGCTTGCCCGGCTCACAAAATTCTGGGATTACATAATCTTCTTCTGCCATTGGATATGATGCATAGAAGTCTTCTGTCGTATATTCATCATCCCGCGTATGATTGCCAAAGTTTGCATCACATTTTAAGAAATAGCTGTATTCTGATTCTCCCGCATCCCAGGTGGTATCAAGATTATAATAAACATCATTCAGTTCTGTAATATTCCATCCGTGTGCTCCACCGTTCCCTGTTCCGGAGATCAAACGGCTATCTACACCTAATTCTAATGCCAAACGATAGAATAATAATGCATATCCCTGACAAACTGCTTTCCCGTCAATCAACGCCGCATAAGCGGTGTATTTTAACTTATATTCATCATCCTCCAGATTATCATAATCATAAACTGTATGTTCACAAATGTAATCGTATATCGCACGAATCTTTTGATAATCACTTTTATTTGTTATCTCTAAATCCGTCAGAACTTCATCCACTTTTTCATCCACAGCGGTTTCCTGCTCACTGGTTGTATAGTAAGTGTAGGTGTAGGTAATTGTCATATACTTCATATCACCTTCCGGCTTATAGCTAACACTGGCTTTCCAACCACCGTACTGCCATCTTAGATAATCTCCTTCTGCAGGATTCCCTGTATGTACAAGCGCCTGGTCCGCAATATTATGTGTCAATTCACTGGAATATTCCGGAGCTTTAAAATATATGACGATCGATTCTTCTCTCTGCTTCATTCCTTCACGAATCTTTGCCCCAGCTTCTTCCACGGAATCTGTATATTCCTCATTTGCATATGTCGCAATCGACGATGCTTCATCCGGGCTGACTAAGTCAGACTCCTGAATCTCATCTGCATATAGTGGATTGATATAAGTTTCAGTTATCATACCACTTGTATTCTGATTACCTTCATTTCCTTCTGCCCGGACACTGATTCCCTGTACCTGAACCATCGCCAACACCAGAATCAGTGCAATCACCCGTTTCCATGTTGCTTTCATCTTACTTTACTCCTCCGTTTTTATAACAACTTTCATCAAATAATTTCTTCCCTATCATACCACATAATTACTTTTCCACCTATGTATTATGCGAAAATAATTAAATTCATCCAAAATCCTGTTACAAGAAGCTAATCTCCCAAGCATAAGAATGTGAAAAGGACTGCTGTGTAAAACACAGCAGTCCCTGGTTAGCGCACCACTTATTGAAATATCCTTATTTCAATAAATCCTTATTTTTTAACGAAAGCAGGTTGATCACTAAGAGCTTTTGGTGGTTCTCCACCTTTTTCAACTAATACAATCTTAATGCCTTCTAATCGTTTTGCAAGACCTTCGGTTCCGGCCGGGTCACCATTACTTGCCCATCCAAGCCAGCCATAAGTCTGCGCATGTACACAATAGTATACATCATACTTTTTAGCCAGATCGCCTGTCAGCTTAATCTTGATTCCTTCCAGTCTCAAAGCATGACCCGAAGTACCACTCATCTCGCCTTCCCGTCTCCATCTTCCGATAAAATCTTTTTCCCAACCTTTAGATTGTATATGGGTCTGATACTCAATACTACCTTCACACTTGTCATCCGTGGTCATATTAGCTGGCAGCTTAATCTCGATACCTTCTAATCGTTTTGCCTCTCCGGATGTACCACTCATTACGCCATCATACTTCCAATCCTGCCATCCATAAGTCTGGACATGTGTTCTGTAAGTAATCAGGTTCTTACTGCTTTCTCCAGATGAAGAATTAGCCGTAACATAACATCTGGTTTCTTTAGAAAGACTTTCTGGAGCTTCTTCACCTTTCTTAACCAATACGATCCGAATTCCTTCCAGTCTCTTGCTTAATCCGGCTGTTCC
>JALEKG010000005.1 GCA_022769185.1 Dorea sp.
GAATGGGAATTCTTTGATCTTCCGGAACAATGGCAGATTCATTATAAGGATTTGACCTTTAATCTGAAACCGTTTAGTTTTAAGCATACGGGACTGTTCCCGGAACAGGCAGCGAACTGGGACTGGTTTTCTGAGAAGATCCGAAACGCCGGACGCCCAATTAAGGTATTGAATCTGTTTGCCTACACTGGCGGTGCTACGCTGGCTGCTGCGGCTGCCGGAGCCAGTGTTACACACGTGGACGCTTCCAAGGGAATGGTGAACTGGGCAAAAGAAAATGCTGCTTCTTCCGGGCTCTCTGATAAACCGATCCGCTGGCTGGTGGATGACTGTGTGAAATTTGTAGAACGGGAGATTCGTCGTGGCAATCATTATGATGCAATCATTATGGATCCACCTTCTTATGGAAGGGGACCGAAAGGCGAGATCTGGAAGATCGAAGATGCGATTCATCCGTTGATTAAACTGTGTACGCAGATTCTGTCGGATGATCCACTGTTCTTTTTAGTGAATTCTTACACCACCGGTCTTGCACCTGCTGTTCTTACCTATATGCTGGGAACAGAGCTTAAGAAATGGAACGGGCATGTGGATTCTCAGGAGATTGGACTTCCTGTCACGCATTCCGGTCTGGTGCTTCCGTGCGGTGCATCCGGAAGATGGGAAGCGCATGAAAAGCGAGGTAGATAAATTTTCCCAAAAGAGCGGGGGAATGACACATATTTTTTGTGCCATTCCCCCGCTCTTTTCAAACTTGATTATCAACAGGCTCCTCTACACGCTTCCAGAAGAGGAATTACTTCTTCCAGTGAATTTAATTTTCTATATACCAGCTCCAATATTTCTTCGGTTGGTTCCACCAGATCCGGTATTACGATTGGCCGCATGCCCGCCGCATATGCGGAGCGAACACCTCCCGGTGCGTCTTCCAGCGCCAGGCAAAATTCAGGCCTTACACCGATACTCTCACAAGCCCGTAAGTAAATCTCAGGATCTGGTTTTGCCTTCTGTACCATATCTCCGAAAACTGCTCCGTCAAAATAAGACTCAATCCCTGCATTCTTAAGATTACTAGATGCATAATCCCTGCTGGATGAGGTGGCCACAGCCATCTTATATCCATTTTGCTTTGCGTATTCCAGGAGTTTTCTTGCTCCCGGCTTCATTGGAAGCCCTTCTGCATTCACAATCTCATAAAATCTCACTCGTGCCCGGTTTCCAAATTCTTCAAACGGGAAATCCGGACGTATCACCCTTGCAAAATATTCATTTCTCCCAGCACGGTTCATACCAAGCGTATGATAAATCTGGTCACCCATATGCGGAATTCCCAGTTCATTCCCTGCATCCTCCCACGAGCGCTGAACAATCCGCTCCGAATCAAACAGCAGCCCATCCATGTCAAATATCAGTGCTTCTATCATCTGCAATACTCCCCTGAAACCTGGCGTTAAAACTCGATACCTCTTCCGAGTGCATCTTTCAGATAATCTGACACTTCTTCCAGCTTCCGGATAATCTGCATCTTCTCTTCCCATTCTTCGCCTTCGGATTCTTTATTTACCAGACATCTTTGAATATGTTTTACTTCTTTAATCAGATCTTCTGTCATATCGATTCCTCCCTTACCAGATTATTTTGTACTCACTGTCTTTACAAACTAAGTATACCACAAAATATAGTGGAATGCCACAAAGGAGGAAAGAGTTAATATTTATAAACATTCCTTCATATTTATGTAACTTTTACAAGTAATCTTCTGCTAGAACAGCAACCGTTTTTCCAAACACATATCTCGGAAGCCCACCATATTTTTCTGTTCTCGTAAGGATTTCATATCCTAATTTCAGAAAATTGTTCACACTGTATACATTATCCGGGTGGGCGGTTCCCATCAGATAACGATATCCTTCCTGCACGAGAATCTCTTCTGCATGAGCCATGAGCATTTTCTGGATTCCTCTCCCCCTGAAATCTGGATGAACTGCCGCCGACTCCATATGTGCAACTTTTTGCATCTGATCATCCGTAAGGTTCCAGTAGTTTCCAAGGTTATCTTCCGCTTCTTTCGGATAACGGGCAATAAAGAATCCTGCCAGACACTCTCCTTCTACTGCCTTTAATATGAAACCTTCTTCATCTATATGCCGTCTGACAAAGTTTTCATCATCCGTACTGTACCAATCTGGATTTTTCGTTAAGTTCTTCGCAAGTTCCATCAAATCCATAATTTCTGGGATGTCGCTCTCTTGTACACATTTAATCTCTATCATTTTCACACTCTCTTTTCTTGAATAATTGGGGATGTCACCTCCAGAATACTAGTATACCACGAATCCCTCACCCACTAAAATTAAATTTTACTCCCATTAAAAACTATGCTACAATTCATTTATCAGTGTGAAAGTGGGGTATTTTAGTTATGAAATTAATGATTGCATCCGATATACACGGCTCTTCTTTTTACTGCCGTAAAATGATAGAAGCATATGAACGCGAACAGGCAGACCGTCTTCTCCTTCTTGGTGATATTCTCTACCACGGTCCCAGAAATGATCTTCCAAAAAATTATAATCCCAAAGAGGTCATTGCTATGCTGAATCCTATGAAGCAGGAACTCCTCTGTGTCCGCGGAAATTGTGATACAGAAGTAGATCAGATGGTCCTGGAATTTCCGATTCTGGCAGACTATTGTCTTCTGGAAATAGATGGTCAGACGATCTTTGCAACGCATGGCCACCATCATAATCCACAGAATACTCCGATGCTGAAAAAAGGGGACATTTTGTTAAACGGACATACTCATATCCCGGCAAATCAGGACATGGGAACTTATATTTACATGAATCCAGGCTCGGTTTCCATTCCAAAAGAAAACTCCGCACATGGATACATGATCTATGACGGAGCATTTTTCTGGAAAGACCTGAATGGTCATGTACTGGATATGCCACGTACTTTATAAGGCCTCTTCATAATATTTCTTTGTACGTTGATCAAAGCATACCATCTGTACTTCTTCTATCTGCGGATGAGTCTCACAGAATGTGCAGATGGTATGAATCGCAATCGGAGCCGCCTTATCTAATGGGAATCCATAGATTCCCGTACTAATGGAAGGAAATGCAATACTTTTACATCCATATTCAACTGCCAGCTCCAGGCAGCTTCTGTAACAGCCTGCAAGCAGCTCTTCTTCCTGATGGTTTCCACCTCTCCAGATCGGTCCCGGCGTATGGATCACATATTTTGCAGGAAGACGGTATCCTCTGGTAATCTTTGCTTTACCAGTCTCACATCCATGAAGCGTACGGCATTCCTCTAAAAGCTCTGGTCCGGCAGCACGGTGAATCGCGCCATCCACACCGCCACCTCCAAGAAGCGAGGTGTTCGCCGCATTCGCGATCGCATCACTTTGACATTTCGTAATATCTCCTAATACAACCTTTAATTCCATCCGTTCTCACTCCCTATTATTCAAATCTTCCAACACTCTTTTCCTTCGCAGCCTTCTATATAGCTTCCTCTTCTTTGTGACGGAGCTTCCGGTACAATTTTCTCAAACCACCGATCAGCATCGTCAGATAACGGAGAATTGGTTCTGTCGCAATTGCAAAGACTACGAACAGCATAATACATTTGGTCGACATTCCCGTAATCGCAAATAATTCCGGCAGGAAGATACAGCACAGAATGCAGCCGATCACACAGCCTGTCCATATTACAGCACAATAAGGATTCATTGGGCGACAGATCTTATAAAGGATCATAAATCCTACGATCAACAGCAAGATAGTTGCTGCTGTGGAAATATCCGTGGAATTGACTCCAAAGGTCTGTCCGAATACTACCAGTGCACCGATGACCAGCACATCCGTAAGTCCGGCAGGCAGTGCCTTCAGGAATACATTCGTCAGGAAATGGCCTTTGATACGCTCTTTATTCGGCTGGAATGCAAGGAAGAATCCCGGAACTCCAATCGTAAACATGCTGATCAGTGAGATCTGTGACGGTTCCAGCGGATACGTAATCATAAAGATTACGGAGAATAAGGACAACAGGAACGAAAATATATTTTTAACCAGGAATAGACTTGCGGAACGCTGAATATTATTGACCACTCTTCGTCCTTCCAATACAACAGATGGCATACATGCAAAATTAGATTCCAAAAGTACCACCTGAGAAGCCTGCACCGCCGCATCACTTCCGGATGCCATAGCAACACTGCAGTCTGCGTCTTTTAATGCCAGTACATCATTGACACCGTCCCCCGTCATTGCAACGGTTCTGCCCTGCTCTTTCAGAGCATGTACGAACTGGCGCTTCTGTGCCGGGGTCACTCTTCCAAAGACTGTATAATTGGCAATTGCGTCTGCAATCTCCTCATCAGTATGAAGCGTCGCAGCATCGATATACTTGTCCGCATTTTCAATTCCAGCTTTCTTTGCCACTTCTGAAACGGTAAGCGGATTATCCCCGGAGATCACCTTAACTTCTACTCCCTGCTCTGCAAAGTAGGCAAATGTCTCCGGTGCCTCTTTTCGGATCGGATTCGCAAGAAGTACATACCCAAGGGGTGTTACTTTCTCAGTCAACGCCTTGCCATCCAGTGTTCCCTCATAGGTTCCGAATACCAGCACACGATAACCCTTTTTTGCATATTTCTGTATCTCTTCTTTATAAGTATCATAATCCTCTCTTAAGACGAATTCCGGTGCTCCCAAAACGTGAACTTCATCATCATATGTAACTCCACTGTATTTTGTCGCAGATGTAAATGCAGTAACAGAGACCGGTTTCTTTCCGGTTCCTTCCTTAAAATAATCCTTCAGCGCTTCCATCGTGCTGTTATCACTGCTCATGGCTCCAGCAAAATTCCCCAGCAGCTTCGAAAGCTCCTGCATATTGTCTTCTTTATAATTCGAAGTTGGAACAAGCTCCTGCACACTCATGGAATTTTCAGTAATCGTTCCAGTCTTATCGACACACAACACATTGACACGCGCCAGTGTCTCAATACTTTTCATATCATGAAGCAGAACTTTTTGCCGCGCAAGTTTCATGGAACTGACCGCAAGCGCAACACTTGCCAGTAGATATAATCCTTCCGGGATCATACCGATCACGGCCGCAACCATAGAGGTGATGCTTCCGCGGAACGGTTCTCCATTGAAGAAAAAGCTCTGTACAAACAGGATAATGCCAATCGGGATCAGGGCAATACCTACAAACTTCACCAATTTGTCCAGAGAACGGATCATCTCTGACTGCTCTCCTTTTTGCATTGCCTTCGCTTCCAGCGTCAGTTTTGAAATATAAGAATCCACCCCGACTGCATCCAGTCTGGCACGACATTCTCCTGCCACGATAAAACTGCCTGACATAAGATGATCTCCCGGCGTTTTCGTAATCTCATCTGATTCACCGGTCAGAAGCGACTCATTGACCTGTACATTGCCATCTACCACTTCTGCATCGGCGCAGACCTGATTGCCTGCTTTAAAGATTACTATGTCATCCAGAACAAGTTCTTCGGAAGCCACTCTGGATATCTTGCCATCACGTACAACATTCGCATGCGGCGCATTCAGCATATTTAATTTCTCCAGAACGTTTTTCGCACGAATCTCCTGAACAATACCGATCAGTGTATTAAATATAATAACCGGAAGGAATGTCAGATTACGGAAAGATCCAACCATACAAAGCAAAACTGCAAGCACCAGAAAGATTAAGTTAAAATAGGTAAATACATTCTGGTGGATAATTTCCTTCGTAGTCTGTGCCGGCGGATCCACTGCCACATTCGTCCATCCATCTCTTTGATGCTCTTCTGCCTGCCGGCTGGTAAGTCCATCCCGGGGATCAGGCTGATATCTGGTTGTAGGAGTACGCTCTATCTCATAGTCATAATTCTCTTCTGCCACGGCAAATTTCGCCTTTCGTTTCATCTCGCAACCTCCTTGTCTGTTTGTTAAAATCTATTCTTTCTGATTCTATAATTTCTCCATATTCCGCACTTTTGGAATTCTAGTATCATATTATACACTGCTCATCTTAAAAAAACAGAAACAATTTATTAAAATTGTCTAACATTTCCATCATTGGAGATCTTCTTCTATTCCGGATGATCCTCACATTTTAAGCTTACATATTCGTTTAACTTTTCTTTGACTCTCTGCATCTGTGCTCTTGTTTCAAGATTCGAATATGGAATTCTATCAATCAATCGGTCCACATAGCGCTGTTCCCGTATGATTTCAAAACTGACTCCAAAATTAATATCAAAGAAATATGCGAGATAAGACATCCAGTAATCCATCTTCGTCTTTCTGGTCTGGGAGAGAATTGACTGTTTTTGTTCAAACTGGTCCATCACCTCAGGACTGATTCTTGTAGTTCCGACTTCCTGAGCCGATACGCCAAGCATCGTTTCCACAGCATCCTGCAATTTCACACGACAATTATCCAGCTTGTCCGCATCCCGGATGATTTTTGCATGCAGAAGTTCTCTTTCATCCGTAATTCCTTCTATTTTAAAATCACTGTGCTTCGCAATTGCCATGCGTATGATAGAATCCCACTGATCCCCCTCTACAAACCTGCGTATCATCCCTTCTTCAAACAGAATCTGCACACCAAAGCTTGCATGATCCATCGTATCTGGTTCAAAACTATCAAACCTTTTTAACTGTTCAAACCTGCCAATGTCATGAAGAAGACCGATCAGCTCTGCCAGCTGACAGTCTTCTTCTGACAATTTAAGTCCTTGTGCGATCTTGCGGCCGCACGCTGTAACTCCGTACGTATGCACAATTTTTAGCTTGATCTTATCATCTTCTCTATTATAATCATCCAGATATTTGTCAAATTGTTTCTTCGCATATTCCAGATTCATCATATCTCTTTTATCCCTTCATTTTCCTATTTCATTTTATCAATAATTATCACAGTTCAATTCAGAATATCCCTGCGGATACCCGCATACCGGACATTCTTCGGGTGCACAGTTTCCCGTGTACAAATATCCACAGTTCAGACAGATCCAGACATTTTTTCCACATTTACAGAATACGTGTCCCTGTTCCATATTCTCTGCCAGTAGGCTGTAACGATAATCATGATGCCTTTCAATCGTAGCAATTTCGCGGAAGAGTCTGGCAATCTCTGTATATCCTTCCTGCTCTGCCGTTTCTGCAAATC
Source organism: Dorea sp. (assembly GCA_022769185.1). Lineage (GTDB taxonomy): Bacteria > Bacillota > Clostridia > Lachnospirales > Lachnospiraceae > Dorea_A. The sequence goes on from JALEKG010000005.1 coordinate 7,207, forward strand.
CCGGATACATCTGTGTCCATTCATGCGCCTCTCCTGTCGACGCATTTCGAAGATTGGAAAGCGTATCCGGCATCTTCCCACCATTTAAGATTTTCAGCCAGATCTCTGCATGAGCCTGCTCATTTCCCGCCGTTTCATCGAAAATATTCCCTATCTGCTGGTATCCGTCTTCTCTTGCTTTCTCGCCATACAAGTGATATCTTCCACAGGCCATCAATTCTCCCTCAAAAGCATTTTTCAGATTCTGATAAGTTTTGCTGTCTTTAAATTCCATTTTCCGTTACAGTCTCATTTCCATAGAATTTAATATATACTATTCTAATCCGCCGGTTTCGTTACTAAAGATATCCGGTATTCTTTTCTCCCTTTGACTTCTTCCTGTATTTCCAGTATAATTCCCTTTATATCAAGATTGCAGATCACTTTCTTGAATCAGAAAGGAGGGTTTTATCTATGGATTTTAATCAGATTGCAATGCTTCAGAAATTAAAAGGCGGAGTGGACCGTTTCCGTGCAAACCACCCCAAATTTCCGATGTTTATAAATGCTGTGTCGCAGAATGCACTTGCCGAAGGAACGATTATTGAAATCAATGTCACTTCTCCGGACGGCAAGAATTACTGTACAAATGTAAAGCTGAATGCTGATGATATGGATCTTTTCAATTCTTTGAAGTCCATGAATCTGCACTAGGAGCGGAATGCAGCCGTGACTTTCTGACTGCATGCTCCGGGCATGCCCGGATACATTCTCCACAACGGATGCACTCCGGGCTGTTAGGCTGTTCCCACACTTTAATATCCATCTTACAAGTTCTTTTACAGATCCCGCATTTCGTACATTTTTCCTGATCCACCTCATATCGATAAACTGCCACAGAATTAAATAAGCTGTACACCGCACCCAGGGGACACAGATATTTGCAGAATGGACGGTAAACCATCACTGAAAAGATCAAAATTGCTACAAGCAACGCTACTTTCCAGGAAAATAAAATCCCCACCGCCTTCTGAAGTGACGGATTTTTTAGTACCAGCGGAATCCCAGCAGATAATGTACCACTCGGGCAGAGATATTTGCAAAACCACGGGGAGCCCTGTCCTGAAAGATCCCGAACCGTAAGTGGCAGTAAAATTACCAATACCATCAGAATCACATATTTAGCCCTTATCAAAGCTCCATGTCCCGGAAGATTTTTTCGCTTTTTCCGGGCCGGGATCTTGTACAGAAGATCCTGAACCATACCAAATGGGCACAGCCAGCCACAGACCAGTCTTCCAAACACCGAACCCATAAGCATCAGAAAACCTACTATATAAAATGAGAATTTATAATCGCGGCTTCCCAATACCGCCTGCAAAGATCCAATGGGACAAGAGCCAAGCGCTCCCGGGCAGGAATAACAATTCAGTCCCGGGACACATACAGTTTTTAGTGGTCCCCGGTAGATCTTTCCGGTAAGGAATCCCCAGAGGTATCCATTCGTCAGTGCGGTAAATGCGATCTGAACTCCCAGTCTTAGTCGATCTGCCGCTTGTTGCATCTTTTGAATCATTTTTATGCTCCTAAGCTTTCTACTTTCCTATGAATCCGGCATACTGATCTTACCCGATTCCGATACATTCCAGGCACAGATTGACTGCTTTGATCCATACCACTCCTGCTTCTCCTCTCCAGATTCCGATTCCCAGGAACAGAATTGCAATAAAGATCAGAATTCTTCTTATAAAACAGGTTTTTCGTTCTTTTCCCTCGTTCATCAATGAACCTCACTCAGCATTTGCTCTACAATCAATTCCCAGGCAGCCTGATCTCTCGCGCCAATATACATTTCACCAATCTGAGTTCCTTCTGCATCTACAAAAATGGTCGTCGGATATGCCGTAATTTCACTCAGGATCCCCTTCTGAAGATCCTCTGACGCAATCATATGCAGATAATCTGCTTTTGTCGTCTCTATAATCTCCTGCGCAGTCTCATCTCCTGACTCATACACATCACCGATGATCCCAATGATCTGTACATTTCGATCTGCATATTTCCGACTGATTTCTCCCAGTTCCGGCATTTCATTGATGCATGGACTACAAAAAGTTCCCCAGATATTAACCATCGTAACCTCTGCCTCCGAGAAAATCTCCTGCGTCACCTCTTCACCATCCAGCGTCTGAGAAGTGAAATCACCGAATGATATTTTCTGTGATTCCTCCTGTCCATCAGACGTCTCCGACGACTTCTGCACAGAATTATCCTCTTCTGTCTGTACTCCTTTCTGTCCACATGCCGTCAGAATCAGCATTGCGGTAACTGCCAATATAAGAAATGTCCAACATTTTTTCATAAAGCTTCATTACTCCTCCAGATTTGCAAAAAATAATTCATAAAAATCATCTTCATCCTTCAGCATCGGAGAATTCTCTCCACCACCATTGGTGCTTCTCTTCATGGCCGCATGGAATTCCTCCCCTGCCACGATCAGTTCCATCTCGTACAATTCATATCCCATCTCACGACAGGTGCGGCAAAATGCAGAAACAGGATCTGCCTCTTTTCTCGTCGCAAGAAGCTTTTCTCTCAGCTTCCCATCTTTTTCTGCCTTATTCTGTAACTCATCCAAAATGCTTACTACATCTGCCATCATTTTATCCTCCTGTCACTGATTTTCGTTTATTGTTCTTGATTCTCTGCATCAACCTGTTACTTCTATTACTCTACCCCGTTCTTGGCACAGATATCTGCAAGACAGCACTTGTCGCAATACGGTTTCGTGCGGGCGGTACAGACGTCTCTTCCGTGATAGACCAATCTATGACAGAAGTCACTTCCTTCTTCCGGCGGAATGATCTTCCACAAAGCCATCTCTACTTTTTTCGGTTCTTTGATTCCATCTACCAGTCCAATGCGGTTCGTCAAACGGATGCAATGCGTATCGGTAACAATTGCCGGTTTGCCAAATACATCTCCCATGATCAGATTCGCACTTTTTCTCCCGACCCCCGGAAGTTTCAAAAGCGCATTGAAATCATCCGGAACCTTTCCATTATATTCATCTCTTATCATCTTCATGCAGGCGCTGATATCACGTGCCTTGCTCTTTCCCAGTCCGCACGGTCTTACGATCTGTTCGATCTCCTCCGGAGTTGCTTCTGCGAGCGCATTGACATTCGGATATTTTGCATACAGATCCTCTACTACCACATTTACCCTGGCATCCGTACACTGTGCCGCAAGCCGGACACTCACCAGGAGTTTCCATGCATCGTCATAATCCAACGTACATCCTGCATCCGGATATTCCCTTTTTAATCGTTCGATAACTTCCAGTGCTAATTCTCTTTTATCCATGTATGTATCCTTCTTTCTAAGATTCTTTCTGCGCTTTATTCCAGGGACAGAATCTCAAAATGTTCTGTCTCCTTTCCAATCTGGCAGAGAAGCTGCCTCATATTACTGTCATTCACATTTCCGCAAAGCTCCATCGTGACAATCTGGATATCTCCTTCCGTTTCTACCTGCATCTTTTCAATTACAATCTGATTCAGACTTATCATGTTCAGATACAGATTCAGGGTATGATCTGCTGTCTTGCAGGAATATGAAATCTTTACTTTTTTATGCTCTGCCTCTTTACAAAGTCCGGCTATTGTCAGCGCCCCCTCAACAACATCTGCCTGCATATGATCAAGAAAACCATATTCATATCTTCTGCAGACACTCATAAGATGCTTTAAAAAAGTTACATATTCCTCCCGGACATCTGTATCTACATCCGAAGCCCTCTTCTCTATAATCTCTCTTTCTCGTTCCGGTACATAGACATTCCCGCCTGTCTTCTCTTTTTCTTCCGCCACATACCTGGCACATTCCATCCGCTGCAAAAAGAGCGGTTTCATCTGCGTATCTATCGCATCTATCTGTTTACGAATCTCTTCTAACGTCATGTCATCTTTCTCCTTTCATTACTGGAAAATGCCGGACATTTTCCCAGAATGCGGATCATCCCAGCCTATTTTTTTTGATTCATACACTTCTATATTAACAGAGAGTGTACCAGATATCCACTAAAAAAGATTCACTGGACTGTTTTATCGCATGTTCGGCACACAAATAAAACAGGAAGCATCCGCTTCCCGTTTCTCTTAAATATAATACATATTCTGACCGTAATCTGTATATTCCTGAAATTCTTTTTCCAGGTCATATAACGTTACTGAGTTTAATATTTCTTCCAGCTGGTCATTTACCTGATCGATCACCAGCTTCTGAATCGCCTTTGCACTGCCTGGACATCTGCTTCCTTCCGATGATTCTTCCCCTTCCAGACGATAATCCCCTTCCAGTGCCTCTATAATAGAAGAAACCGTGATTTCTTTCGCAGGACGGCCTAAAAAATAACCGCCCTGAGATCCTTTGATACTTTTCACAATTCCGGCCTTTCTGAGGCTCGCAAATACCTGTTCCAGATATTGGGGAGATATCTGATTGCGCTCTGCTATACTGTTAAGTGCCACCTGTTCATGCTTGGAATTTGCAGACAGGTCGATCAGTGCCCTCAGACCGTATCTGCTTTTTTTTGAAAATTTCATAAGATATCTTCTCGCTCCTTATGTCATTCTGACAGCACTGTTGCTACGCTTTCCAGTACTATCATCTATTCTGTGAATAATGGTGTAGAATAATACCTGTCTCCAGAATCTGGAAGTAATGCTACAATTGTTTTCCCTTTATTCTCCGGACGTTTCGCCAGCGCAATTCCTCCCGCCAATGCTGCTCCTGATGAAATGCCTACCAGAACACCTTCCTTTTTTGCCAGAAGCTTTGCTGCCTCAAATGCTTCATCTGCTTCTGCTTTATAAATCTCATCGTAAACCCCGGTATTCAGTACATCCGGGACAAATCCGGCTCCAATTCCCTGGATCTTATGCGGTCCTGCTTTTCCTTCAGAAAGCACCGGTGATGCAGAAGGCTCAAGTGCTACAATCTTAACCTCCGGTTTCTTAGATTTCAAATATTCTCCGATACCTGTCAGTGTTCCACCTGTACCAACACCTGCAATAAATACATCAACTTCTCCATCTGTATCATTCCAGATCTCAGGTCCCGTCGTATTTCTATGAGCCTCCGGATTCGCCGAATTGACAAACTGTCCGGGAATAAAACTATTCGGAATCTCTTTCGCAAGCTCATCTGCCCTCGCGATTGCACCCTTCATTCCCTTTGCACCTTCTGTAAGGACAATCTCTGCACCATAAGCTTTCAGAATATTTCTTCTCTCAACACTCATCGTCTCAGGCATCGTAAGAATAATTCTATATCCCTTCGCTGCCGCGATAGATGCAAGACCAATCCCTGTATTTCCAGAAGTAGGCTCAATAATTACAGATCCCTCTTTCAGAATTCCCTTTGCTTCCGCATCCTCAATCATCGCTTTCGCAATCCTGTCTTTTACACTTCCTGCCGGATTAAAATATTCAAGCTTCACCAACAACCTGGCTTCCAGCCCCAACTCCTTCTCAATATTCGTCACCTCAACAAGCGGTGTATTCCCAATTAACTCTAAAGCACCTTTATAAATATTTGACATTTCAATCTCCTACCTTTCCTATCTTTTCGGTATGTTTTTCTGATGGTGTAACTATATCACTTCAAAACCTATTTGTCAACTATGTTTTGTAGATTTTTTGTTTTTGTTCAGAGCCTGGCAGATTTATGCAGAAAAAGCGATGAACGCTTGCATTCATAAGCAATTTTCTGCATAAATCTATTTGGCGGATACGCCACACTGAGAAAACACGGAGTGTTTTCGAGGTTGGCTCTGAACATTTTCTCTACAGAGCGCCAGTTAATGAGCAAAAGCAGTAGCGCTAGCTGCGGTGATGCCCCGCAGGGGCCTTTTGCGAATTGGCGCGGCGGAACGACCTGGCGGATACGCCACACTGAGGAAACACGGAGTGTTTACGAGGTTGGCTCTGAACATTTTCTTTACAGAGCGCCAGTTAATGAGCAAAAGGAATTGCATGATTCTGCTGATTGGGCATTGGGAAAAAAACAAGAAGCTGCTGCCCCGGATCAAGGAATTGAAAACATGTTATGAGAAGGGAACGGGGCATAGAGAGAAAAAGTGAATGATTTCACCCCGCAGCCAAGACTAAAAAGCTTCAAAAATAAAGGAAACGGGGCAGCAACGCGCAATTTTTACGTTATTACCCCATTTTACCAAGAATTTAAATAATGAATGAGAGAATTTTAGGAAAAGTGGATATGGCTAGTCAAAAATATTCTCTATGCCCCGCCCACTCTCCTAACTCCTAACACTCTCGAGTATTATGCTACTTTTGTCGCGCCTCTGTTCATGATTTATATGCTGAAGATTCCTGATTTCTTATGATAGACAAATAAGTGTACTGCCAGGAAGCACACACTAATGACAGATAACACTCTATGAAGTGCCAGAACCCATGGAAGTTCGCTCAAGATCATCCCCATAATTCCACTGATAAAATCAATCAGAACAAGAACTAGCAGCAAATATTTTTTCTTATCCATTCCCTTTCGCTCCACAACTGTATGGACAACACACAGGATGAAAAACACAAGTGATGCGAGCTTATGGATGATAATTCCTGTGAACGGTACTGATATGGTAAGAATCAGGCATCCTCCATTATATCATATTCAGGAAATACCGATGTACACTGACATCATTATCCAGCTCCGGATGAAATGCGGTTGCGAGCTGGTTGCCCTGTCTTGCAGCAACGATCCGCCCATCTACTTCCGCAAGAACTTCTGCTTTTTCTCCTACTTCTGCGATATATGGTGCGCGGATAAAGGTCATCGGAATGGTTCCAAGCCCTTTCATCTCCTGCTCCGTATGAAAGCTTCCAAGCTGACGGCCGTATGCATTTCTTTTTGCTTTGATATCCATGGTTCCCAGGCATGAACTTCCATCCTCCACCTCCTCCGCGAGAAGGATCAGCCCCGCACAGGTTCCGAATACCGGCATGCCGTCTTCAATCTTTTTCTTAATCGTGTCATACAGATCCAGTTCCTTCAAGAGCTTACGCATTACCGTGCTCTCACCGCCTGGCAGGATTAGTGCGTCAAATTCCTGTTCCAGGTCTTTCTTCTGTCGGATCTCAAAATGATCGGCTCCCAGACGATCCAGCATCTGTCCGTGTTCCAGAAACGCTCCCTGAAGAGCTAAGATTGCTACCGTCATCTTATTTGCCTCTCTCTGCCATGATCAGTTCTATTTCCTGTTCATTGATACCAACCATTGCTTCGCCAAGATCTGTAGATAATTCTGCGATCATCCTGGCATCTGTATAATTGGTTACTGCCTTCACGATAGCCGCTGCTCGTTTTGCCGGATTTCCAGATTTGAAGATACCGGATCCTACGAATACACCTTCCGCACCAAGCTGCATCATCAGTGCTGCATCTGCCGGAGTCGCAACGCCTCCTGCTGCAAAGTTTACAACTGGAAGTTTGCCGTTCTTATGTACATATTCTACAAGATCCACCGGAACCTGAAGCTGCTTTGCTGCCTCAAAAATCTCATCTTCTCTTAAATTCTGGATTCTGCGGATCTCTGCATTCATGGCTCTCATGTGGCGTACTGCCTGAACTACGTCTCCTGTTCCCGGTTCCCCTTTGGTACGGATCATAGAAGCACCTTCTGCGATACGGCGAAGTGCCTCGCCAAGATCTCTTGCTCCACAGACAAATGGTACCTTAAATTCTCTTTTGTTGATGTGATAAACATCATCTGCCGGAGAAAGAACTTCACTTTCATCAATGTAATCAATCTCAATTGCTTCCAGGATCTGTGCCTCTACAAAATGACCGATCCTGCATTTTGCCATAACCGGAATGGATACTGCTTCCTGAATTCCACGGATCATCTTCGGATCACTCATACGGGATACTCCGCCTGCTGCACGGATATCTGCCGGGATTCTCTCCAGCGCCATAACTGCACATGCACCTGCTTCTTCTGCGATCTTTGCCTGCTCCGGTGTCGTAACATCCATAATGACACCGCCCTTTAACATCTGCGCCAACTGCTTATTTAATTCATATCTGTTTTCTTCCATCTTTTTTTGTTCCTCCTGCTTTCTATTATCGTCACTCGACTTATTTCATTCACAATCAATCTGGATATTTGAAATCTGAGTCTTATCATACTCCAATCTGGTACTTTTGAAACATCCAGTTTTAAATTAATTAAGCAGTCCAGTTTTATTGTGATAAAAGCAAAAGCAGCAGATGCTGCCACATTGACAACTCCACTGCTCCGCAAAATCCCCCATATTCTTTTTTCGTTTCTCTATTGCTCTGCCTCTTCCTGCAGGGTCTGATGATGTTTCACCAGATCCGCCAGCGTCACGCCGTCCACATACTCATTGATCACATTCCACAAACCTTCCCAGAATGCCAGGGTCGAACACTGATCCTTTCTTTCGCACCGGTTCGGCTGATCATCCAGACACGCAATTGGCGCAAGGCTTCCTTCTGTCGTCCGGATAATATCACCTGCAGTATATTCTTTCGCACTTTTTGCCAGCATATATCCTCCATTATTGCCCCGGTAGCTTCGGACATAGCCGGCCTTTGTAAGAAGGGGCATAATCTGTTCCATATATTTTAACGTAATTCCCTGTCTTGCAGAGATATCTTTCAATCGAATATATTCTCCATTCTCATGTTCTGCAAGATCAATCATAATTCTCAAGGCATACCGTCCTTTTGTTGATATCTTCATAAACTTTCACCTCTCGTCTACAGTTTTTATCTGCAGCTCTTTTGCACACAGCCATTTTAACATATTTTGTCCTAATATCCAAGCATTCCTATCAGATTTCTATCAGATATATCATGATTGTTTTTTTATTTTAGCCTTTTCTATCTTGCTTTTATCCGATATAATGAAGCTTAGAAAAATGTCATTAATAGGAGGTTTTTATGCCAAAAAGAACAGATATCCATAAAGTACTGATCATCGGCTCTGGTCCAATCATCATTGGTCAGGCCTGCGAATTTGACTATTCAGGAACACAGGCCTGCAAGGCATTGAAAAAACTGGGATATGAGATTGTACTGGTCAATTCGAACCCGGCTACGATCATGACCGATCCTGAGACAGCAGATGTTACCTATATCGAACCGTTAAATGTAGAGCGCCTGGAACAGATCATTGCAAAAGAACGCCCGGACGCACTGCTTCCGAACCTTGGAGGCCAGTCCGGACTGAACCTGTGTGCAGAGCTCGCAAAGGAAGGAATCCTTGATAAATACGGAGTACAGGTGATTGGTGTACAGGTAGATGCCATTGAGCGCGGAGAAGACCGTATTGAATTTAAAAAATCTATGAATGCCCTCGGTATCGAGATGGCACGAAGTGAAGTTGCCTATAGTGTGGAAGAGGCTCTTGCGATTGCAGATGAGCTTGGCTATCCGGTGGTACTGCGCCCAGCCTATACCATGGGTGGTGCCGGCGGCGGACTGGTCTACAATAAAGAAGAATTAAAGACCGTCTGCGCAAGAGGACTTCAGGCAAGCCTTGTCGGACAGGTTCTGGTAGAAGAGTCCATCCTTGGCTGGGAAGAGCTGGAGCTGGAAGTCGTTCGTGACGCTGACAATAATATGATCACCGTTTGTTTTATTGAAAATATTGACCCGCTGGGTGTACACACCGGAGACTCTTTCTGCTCTGCTCCAATGCTGACCATTTCTGAAGAATGTCAGAAGAGATTGCAGGAGCAGGCTTACCG
>JALEKG010000066.1 GCA_022769185.1 Dorea sp.
CTGCGGATCATCTGTCAGGAAGAAAACCGGATCTCTCAGATTGCCTCGAATCTCACCAGCCTGGATACTGGTTATATCCGTATCGGTACCATTCAGAGTATTTCTTATCACTGGCTTCCTGATATTCTGAAGCAGTTTTCAAAACTGTATCCCAATATTCGCTTTGAAATGACTGTCGACGGATTTCATCCTTTAAATAACAAACTGGCCACAAATGAACTGGACTGCATCTTCACATCCCGCTACTCTGTACCGGACCTTCCGTTTATTCCAATGGGTAAAGATGAGCTGATGCTGGTAACACCAAAAGATCACAATCTGGCAGATAAAGTATCCGTATCTCTGGCAGATATTAACAAAGAAAATTTCGTTCTTTCATCCGACGGCCTGGATTATGAAACAGGACAGATTTTTGAAGCTAACAGTGTAAAGCCTAAAATCCGCTATCGGCTGAATGACGATTATGCAGTCTGCAAAATGGTGGAACAGGGATTTGGAATTACCATTCTTCCAAAGCTTTTACTACATAATATTCCTTTTGATGTATGTATCCGCCCTTTTACCGAACATTATTCACGGATTTTAGGTGTTGCATATCCACAGGATCCTGCCCCTACACCTGCAACTTTAAAATTCTTGAATTATGTAAAAGAATGGAGCCAGGAATGCATTTTTTAACCCCGCCAAAAACTGGTGTAATCGTTCATCGAAACGATTGCACCAGTTTATCTGACACATCTTATTTTTCTTTTTTCGGCTGCAATGCACAATACAGCACAAAACCCAGGAATAAAATCGACACTGCCATCCAGCCGATCAATACATTTTCCCCCATACCAACAAATTTATCATAATATCCTTTAAGATAGATCACTATAATAATCACTGGCAGGACATAGGTAACATATCCTTTAATTGCAGATGGAAATTGAATTCCTTTTCCAGTATTGGCTTCTTTTAAAAACGCACTCCATCCCCATCCATTCTTTCTGGTACAAAACAATACATATCCAAGACTTCCCAGCGGAAGAAGATTATTTGACACAATAAAATCTTCCAGATCCATAATATTCGTGCCACTTCCCAATGGCTCGAACCCAGCCAGTACATTGAATCCCAGAACACATGGCATACTGAGCAGAATAATCAGAACTGCACTGACAAATGTACTCTTTTTTCGGGACCACTGAAACAGATCCATATCAAACGATATAATATTTTCAAACACTGCAACAATCGTCGAAAAGGCTGCAAATGTTAAAAACAGGAAGAATAATGCTCCCCAGATCCGGCCGCCCGGTATCTGGGCAAAAATATTGGGGATAGTAATAAAGATCAGGCTCGGTCCCGCCCCCGGTTCTATTCCAAATGAAAAACATGCCGGAATAATAATAAATCCTGCCATCAGTGCAACAAATGTATCGAGAGCTGTAATACTGACAGCCTCTCCAGCCAGACTCCGTGAGCTATCCATATAACTACCGAAAATCAACATTGCACCAATCCCAATAGAAAGTGTAAAAAAGGCCTGGCTCATTGCGCCAAAAACAACATTTCCAATTCCGATCTCCAGCATCTTGGAAAAATCCGGCACCAGATAAAAGCGAATTCCCTCTCCTGCACCTTTCATAAATAAAGAATGAAACGCCAATATCACCATAATAATCAAAAGTGCTGACATCATTACTTTCGAAACCCGTTCTATTCCTTTCTGAATTCCAAAAAGGCACACCACAAAACCAATCACACAGATGAACACAGTCCAGAATGTCATCGTCGGTACATTACTCAACATTTCCGAAAAACCTGCCGTCACCTGATCGGAATCCGCACCAACAAAGTCCCCCCGAATACTTCGGAAACAATAATACATCATCCATCCGCCAACAGTTGTATAAAACATCATAAGCAAATAGCTTCCAATCACGCCAATCCACTTCAAAAGATGCCAGTGTGTTCCCTTCTGTTCTAATGTTTCAAAACTTGCAGCAACACTATGGCGGCTAGCACGTCCTACCGCGAATTCACATACCAGCACCGGAATTCCCAGAATAACCAAAAAAATCAGATAGATCAATATAAATGCAGCTCCGCCAAACTCTCCGCACATATAAGGGAATTTCCATACATTTCCAATTCCGATCGCGCATCCTGCAGATACAAGAATAAACCCCAGACGCGATCCAAAAGTCTCTCTCTTCATGCATTTTCCTCTCTTTTAAAAAGGGCGGCCACTTTCGCGACCGCCCTTATAATTATCTCAGAACTGATTCTTATTCCTCTCCATACAGAGTGATCAGTTTCTTCAGATATGCATATCTTTCCATAGCTTCTGCTTCGTTCTTAGCAAACAGTCTTGCTGCCTTCTCCGGATTAGCTCTCTTCAGTGCGTTGTAACGAACTTCTCCATCAAGGAATGCCTGATAATCTTCCTTCTTAGGCTCTTTGCTGTCAAGAGTGAACTTGCCGCCTTCAGCTGCAGGATTGAATCTGAAGTTGTTCCAGTATCCACATTCTACTGCTAATGCTTCCTCTGTCTGAGCTTTGCTCATACCTTTCTTGATACCATGGTTGATACATGGAGCGTAAGCAATGATAAGTGATGGTCCTGGATAAGCCTCTGCCTCTGCAATTGCCTTTACAGTCTGATTGAAATCAGCACCCATAGCAATCTGTGCTACATATACATAACCATAACTCATAGCCATGCTTGCAAGGTCTTTCTTCTTGGTTTCTTTTCCGCCTGCTGCAAACTGTGCTGTAGCACCAGTCTTAGTAGCCTTAGAGGACTGTCCGCCTGTGTTAGAGTAAACCTCTGTATCGAATACCATAATGTTGATATCTTCGCCACTTGCTAATACGTGGTCAACTCCACCGAATCCGATATCATAAGCCCATCCGTCACCACCGAAGATCCACTGAGATTTCTTAGCGAGGAAGTCTTT
>JALEKG010000049.1 GCA_022769185.1 Dorea sp.
TAGCATTATTCCGGCCGAGGTTTGTATAGGCTCTCAATTCCTCAGTATCCATCAATCGGGACTCTCCTGCTGCCATCGTAACTGTTCTGTTTCTCATGTGTATGCTTCTTTCATTTATCTTTGTTTATCTAGCTATTGTAAGCCGTTGCGGTATCTGTTACAATAATATTGTAAACTATTGATATATTAAAATCAATCATTTGGCATATTCACTTATATCTGTAATTTGATATATTTAAGGAGATAATCGCATGAAAAAATCCGAAAAAATAAACCCAATACAGGGGAAAAGATTAAAAGAATGTATAAAGGATTCAAAGCTGACACAAAAAGAACTTTCTGAAATCACGCCTTATACAATACAGCATATTAATAACATTGCTAATTCAAGACGTTCAATGACCCGAGAAGCCGCTCATATATTTGCTGAGAAATTACATGTTGATGAAGAGTATTTGCTCGGGACCAGTGAATACAAAACTTCTGAAGAAATGCAATCATTTATAAAAAGTAAAGGAATGCAAGATATGAGTGCTGTTCTTAATTATCTTGAATCTATCGGGCTAAAACTAAAACCGATTAATTCTTTAGAATGCCTTTTAACCTCATTATATAAAAACATAGATATCCTATCACCTTATATTGATCCATCTTCATTAAAACAATTAAAACAAAAATATGATTTCACACTTGACCCGAAAGATTTCTATAAAAAATATTATTTCGAATATTGTTCAGTCAAATTATCATCTATGCTTCCCGACGCTCCTTTTCTAAATATAGATGATCTTACAAAAGGCTCGTTAACCCTGCCGCCTTCAAATTACGCGCTAAACAATACTTACATTGGCCCAAATAATATTATAGAAGAAAATTATGATATATCCATTTACTTTGAGGTATATTATAAAGGAAATTTAGTAAAAACTATTTCAGAACAGGGATTACAAGACTTTATTAAAATTTTGGATTCCTATAGTATTTGCACAATAGAAAATATTTTTCTCAAATGAACCATTAAAAGCACCCTGTCCTCCACGGGATAGAGTGCCTTATACTTCATTGCGGGTAAATTGTGGGTACAGCTTGCTTTTCTCTGTCACCTGTGTTATACTCCTAATCGTTGCAAAGCCCCTTCAAAACCAAGGTCTATCGGGCTTGCCGCCGATTCCCGGCGTAAAATGAGTCGTGTGTTCGAGACCTTCCACACGTAAAACAAAACTAAAGGAGAACAAAAATGAAAAACAAAAACATCACTTTTATGACGCAGGCAGCTATGATTGCTGCTATCTATGTGGTGCTGACGTATGTATTTGCACCATTTTCTTTCGGAGAGATTCAGGTTCGTATATCCGAAGCTCTCACAATTCTTCCGGTATTTACTCCGGCCGCAATTCCAGGACTATTTGTAGGCTGTCTGATTGGCAATATTTTGGGCGGTGCGATTCTTCCCGATATTATTTTTGGAAGTATTGCAACTTTGATCGGGGCCTTTTTTACTTATCAGCTCCGGAATAGAAATCAATTTCTTGCTCCCTTACCTCCGGTTATTGCAAATACCGTGATTGTCCCATTTGTACTTTACTACGGTTACGGCGTTACACTGCCAATTCCGTTTATGATGCTTACTGTAGGGGTGGGCGAAGTCCTTTCCTGCGGTGTTCTGGGCATGGTTCTGTATTTTGCACTGAAAAAATATAAAAATATTGTTTTCCGCCCATTCAGCGGTCATCATGCCTAAATTTCACAGATGTGAACAGGCGGTACTGTGAAATTCAAATCACAGTACCGCCTGTTTTCATTTATCCTATATACGTATTGCCACTATCTTTTGTCATCTCATCCATTTCCTCATAAAGGACTGTTCTTCGCTCACCGGTTTCCACACTAATATATGTTATCGTTGTATCGCTATATCCGACCAGAATCACTGCCTGATCAGTATTGAGCATCGCAATAATCGGCCGATCCTGATTTATAATATAGAGAAGCTCCTCTATTGTACATCCAGTCAGATTCAACATTGTTCCGTCATGTACATCTTTCATAACGTCCACCGGAGCTTCCTTACTTTCGAGACGTTTTCTAATAGACTCAATCTCTTTATTTTCTTCATCAATAGAATACTGAAGATCCCTGTTACCACGTTCCCAGATGTAAGACTGATCTGATGCAACCACAACACCGCTAAAACTGTCAGCCGTTCTGATTGCTTCCCCTGCATTGGTATATATCCCTTGCAGCTCGCCATATCCATATACATAATACTTTTCAAGTGTACTTGTTTTCTCAAACATAACCGTTTTAGGCTGCTCGAACAAGATCTGCTTTGGTTTCAGTACTTTTGGTTCTTTATCGGAAATGCCTTCGCTATAAGTAAGTCTTACCTGACGCTGTTTCAATTCCGTTGAATAAGTTTCCAAAACAATATTGCTCTTACTTTTTTCTTCATTATTGGTTATATAGTCCGGCGAAGTACTTACATAGGTTTCTCCTTTTTTTGTCGCACGTTCCAGCGTGATCATATCTGTTTCAAATTTTGCATCCAAAATATAAATACCATCCGCCTGGTAGTCCTTTACCTTTTTTCCACTACTATTTTGTATCTCTATTTTATACATTGGAATGGTCATCTCACCAGAAATTGTTTTCCCCGTTTCTGATTTTCGTGCAACACCATATACGAAATCATTTCTCACAAAACCAAGTGGGCGGATGCATTCATCTTCACCACATTCAACAGACTGCTCTTGTCCATTTTCCAGATTCAGAACAATCACCTTAGTTGCTGTTCCAAGATCACCATTTGCCTGATAAGCCACAAGCTTTCCATCTTCCGACACAGCATACTGATCTGTATTTAAATTTTCTATCAGGGCTTTCTGTTCACCCGTTTCAACATCATATTGATATAATGTTCCGTCCGACATGCAGTAAAGTACATTTCTCTCATCATCATAATAGGATTGCCTTCCAATCTCCTGGATTACACTTGCATATGATTCACTGCTGGATATAAAAACTCGTTCTTCTACAGAGTTTTTGTTTATATCATAATAATAAACTGCAACTCCCACTTCTCCTTCATGCTCCCCGCGGTTCATATATCCTGCTACCGTAAAGGTTGTATTTCCTGCTTCATCCACATCTAAAAGCCGGATCTCATGATTGGAAACCATGCATCTGGCATCTGTATTTTCCGCATCTGCAAATCCAAATACCAGCGAAAGCTCATCCGATTCTTTATTATAATTCCAAAGCTCATTTGCTTCTACAAAGGAAACAATCGTCCCATCCTTATTTACCATATAAGAAATATCAGGAGATGCAATTCCAAGCAATATTCCTTTTTCATTCACTACTTTCTTCGTCGCATCAAAAACCTGCTCCATCGTACGATCATAATCCAGCAGATAAGTCTTATCCGCATCTGCAATATGCCGCACCCGGAAGAACTCCTTTACCTGGTAAAGATCCGTCTCATTTTCTTCACCGATACATCTGACATAATATTCCAGCCGAACAGAAATAGATGAGCCATTGATTTCTTTTATACTCCAGCGTTCTCCTCGCTCCACCTTTGGCTCCAGACTTCCCCATGTGACATGATCATAATCCGAATGTATTGTCACATGCTGTAGTGTCGAATTATCTCCTTCTTCACTCGGCTCAATCGCAGTCCCAATCCCGGCACCTTCCGCCTTATTAAGTGCATTCTCATGAAAATCACTGATATAACTCAGACATTCTGATATATTCTTATCAGTATCTCTTACAATTCTTGTATAAAAATACACCGGTTTTGCATCTACAATATTCAGCTTAATTTCCAGAATGCACTCTTCATCCAGTACCTGTTCTCCATCCAAATTCAATGTAATACTTTTCTCTGGCTTTGTGATCTTGTCATTTTTTAATTCTTTCGTTCCATCCAAAGAATATACGCTATAACGGATACTGTTGATTTTATTATCATAAGTCTCAATTTCCACGTCCAGGCGCTCCCCTGACACAGGGGTAATCGAATCTCTCACAGAGGTAATCTCTCTTTTTTCCGAATAACCGCTCAGCGTATTCAGACTATATCCTTCGTAAGAAAAGGTAACCTGTGGAAAGGTAGCCGTCCCCATATCCGCCGTCATATTATCATTTCCCTTATTCGTGAAATAGCTGAACACGATGACTGCCACAATAAATACAGCCACCAGTATCCCTGCATTTCTCAAACGTTTTTTTAACTCCATCTATTCTTCCTCTTTACCGTCTAACAGGCGCCCCAGTGTAGGTGATACATGCAAATGTTCCTCACATCTGCGAATCGCTCCCTCATTTTCACCCTTTTTCCCAGTCTTTACCGCACGAATCAAAATATTTTTCGGTGTATGCTCCATATCAATAAACTCCAGGATCTGCGTATCATATCCTTCTCTCTCCAGATACTGAGCACGCAGCCCATCCGTTACCAGAGCAGCCATACGCTCTTTTATCAGCCCATATTTTAAAAGTGGCGCAAGAATCTCATTCTCCATCTGTCCATTTAGTTCATGCTGACGGCACGGAACCGACAGAATTACTTTTGCGTTCCATCCTACCGCTTTCGCAAGCGCAAAATCTGTTGCTGTATCGCAGGCATGCAGTGTTACAACCATATCGACAGAATTTACGCCGGTATAGTCTGCAATATTTCCTTCCAGAAATGTCAGCTTCTCATAACCATATTCCCGGGCAAGTCCATTACAATGCCGGATCACGTCTGCCTTGAGATCCAGACCTATAATCCGTATGTCATATTTCTTCAGTTCATGCAGATAATAATACATCGCAAATGTCAGATAGGATTTTCCACATCCGAAATCCAGGATCGTTAATTCCCTGCCTTTGTCAAGCTGTGGCAGAATATCTTCAATAAACTCCAGAAAACGATTGATCTGCCGGAATTTATCAAACTTGGAATGCACAATTCTTCCTTCCTCCGTCATAACACCCAGATCTTTCAGAAATGGAACCATTATTCCCTCTTCCAGCACATACTTCTTTTTACGGTTATGGCTCATATCAATGTCCTTTCCCTCACACTGATTTTTTCGGCCTTTCACCGTCACTTTCCCTTTCTTGCTGACCAACACTGTATATAACGACTTCTGTGTCTCCATCTGCATCTGCCGCATATTATTCATATACTCCAAAATCAGCTCACATGCCCCTGCCGATTCCACATTTTTGTGAAACGCCTGCCGGTTCTGAAATGTCTCAAATTGAAAGAACAGCTGATTCTTCTTGAGCACCGGGCGGATCTTTACTTTCACCGGTCCGTCCTTCAGACGAGGATTGCTAAGCGTCGCTGAAATAAACTCTCTATTTAGATTGTCCTGTAATAAAATTTTCAATTCATTCATAACAGCATTATTGTAATGTTTTTTGAATATAAACGCAAGTAGGAACTGTAAAGTTAGCAGTATAACCTAAGTACACAAAAAATCGCTCAGACCTCACGGTCTGGGCGATTTTCCTTTTAAGAAAGTTATTTTACAGCAACCTTTTACGTTTGGCTGCTCAACGGGAACATAATCGTAACTTTAAACAGATCGCCATCCAGATACAGTTCAAATTTTCCGCCCTGCATCTCTGTCAGTGATTGCGCAATGGATAATCCCAATCCGCTTCCTTCTGTACTTCTTGATACATCTCCTCGAATAAACCGTTCTGTCAGTTCATTTGCCGGGATATTCAATGGCTGTTCAGAGATATTTTTCAAGCTGAAAACTGCAGTATTCTCCTGTTTCTCCAGGGTGGCATATACTCTGGTCCCTCTCATTGCATATTTTGCTGCATTGTTGTAGATGTTGGAAAGTACTCTCCACAACCGTCGTCCATCTGCCCGGATAATGATATCGTATTCCGGCAGACATAATATCTCTTCCAGATCTCTGGCTTTGAATTTTTCTTCGAATTCTCCACTGGTCTGCTGGATCATTTCCACCAGATTGATATTCATATATTCAAGTGTAATATTACCAGAGCTTACTTTTGAAGCTTCTACTACATCTTCTGTCAATGTTTTTAGCCGCTGTGATTTCTGCTCCAATACCTCTATATATCTCTGAATCTTGGGATCTTCAAAGTTCTCCTGCTTCAGAAGTTCAACATAATTAATGATAGAGGTAAGCGGCGTCTTAATATCATGTGAGACGTTTGTGATCAGATCAGTCTTCAACCGCTCATTCTTGATATTTTTCTCAAGTGCGGTATCCAGTCCTTCTCCGATGGAATTGATTTTTTCTGCAATAGTTTTCTGGTCGCTTTCCAGCCCATTTAATGGAATCTTATAATCCACCTCACCTCCGGCAATTTTATAGATGCCTTTTTTAATCCGCTGCCTTCCAATTGCCTGCTTAACCATGTAGATAAAGGCTGCCAGCTCTGCTCCCTGGATTCCGAAAAAGACCGCCATATTTAAATACATTACGGATCCCCATTCATATGTCAGATACATTGTAAAGAGCCAGATAATGCCAAACACAATAATTACTTTCCAGACTGCATGCATATGACAGACGATATCTCTAATAAAATCTCCAATCCATTTTAATATGCTGTTTTTCCATAAAATTTTCGCTTTTGCTCTTCGGATCAGGCTCAGGTATCCAATCAAAAACAAGGTACATGTATAAGCAGCCAGTACTCCACCTGCTATTACGTAAGGAATAGAATTAGATACATAATCGTATTGATATAATTCATATCCCTCATACCCATAATTAAAATTAAAATAAGAAGAATTAACGTATACAAATATAATCGGTGCTATCCAGCATGTGACCACGATTGCAAAAGAAAGCTCTGTTTTCCAACGATCGAACCAGATCAGATGAAGTTCTTTATCCTTATTACTTCGCCCTGCAACTACCGTAAGCCATACGAGAATGACCAGAAACAGAATAAAAGAAATAAATCCCCTAAACAGTACTTCCTGATTTCCTGCACCGTATTTGTCGTATAATTCTGCTTCGGTATAAAAAGAATCCTTGATTGGATAATCCGTATCTACACCAACCGCATAGATAAATCCGCTTTCTTTATTACCGGTGCTTTTCACCTCACTTCTCCACTCTTCCGCATCAATATGATCCAGATTTGTTTCAAAATCTGCAAGCTCAGGTTTAATCACTGCATATTTTCCCATTTTTCGAAATTTATCCAGATTTTTGTTTACCTGATCATAATCCTGAAATGCTTTCCGGTTCGTGTATACTTTTTTAGCATCGGTATCTACATATAAATACGCAAGATTCGTATCGCCTTCCTTATAAAACAAGTCAAGATCTTCATATTGCCCCATCTCAGCATCAATCTGATAAATGGAATCTCGCAGCATATTATAAGCGTCACTCAGCCGCCCGTTCCAAAGCGGATTCTCATTGGCAAGCTCCACGATACTCTTTCCATCCACGGTCAGATATTCCTCTTTCAGACACAGGCCGTCATAATTCCAACAGTCTATATAGGCAATTTTCCCGTCCGAATCCTGCAATCCTTTAAATGCTGTCTCAGTGCCATTATAAAAATTTCCATTCTGTAATTCATCTAAAATATCTTCTTCTGAAATTCCAGCCTCATCACTTGCGATCACAAAACGGAGATCCCCATTATCAATTAATGATTTAAATTCATTGTAATAATAATAATGATAGGTATTATCCGTTTTTTTACATACAATGATATTATTTGCTGAATCTCCACCTTCATAAGAGCTTTCTTCTCCGGTCTGAATCCATTTGTCTCCCCAGTCCACAAGATCCTGCAGTCTATAAGACAGCCCGTTTACATTCTCATTACGAATCTCGGATTTTTCATAATAATCTTGTATATCCACAATCTTATCTGGATCATATTTCCCATCCGTTTCAAACCGGGCACACATTCCAATGCCGCTTACTACCTGCTGACTGATCGACCTGAGCTGTTCAGTAAAACTGGTGGTTTCTTCATATGTATCAGGAGAATTTCCTGTAAAAATCTCATTTTTTAACATAGGATATACTGCCAGCCACAGGAAGCTGACGACCGCCGTCACTAACAGGATATGCTCTGCAATGACCAATAACCCTTTTGTAAAAGATGACTTATACCACTGATGCTTCATACATACTCCCTTCTAAAGTTTCTCAATTTTATATCCAACTCCCCATACCACCTTCAAATAACGTGGTTCCTTTGGATTTATCTCTATTTTTTCCCGAATATGCCGTATATGTACTGCCACGGTGTTATCCACTCCAATCGCATCCTCATTCCAGATACTTTCATAGATCTGATCAATTGAAAAGACCTTCCCCTGATTCTTCACCAGTAACAGTAATATGTTATATTCAATCGGAGTCAGTTTTACCAGCTCTCCATCTACCGTCACCTCTTTGAGATCATCATTGATCGACAACCCTCCTACAGAATAAACTGCCTGACTATTCTGATTTACTGTACTCCCAAGCTGTGTATACCTCCGAAGCTGGGACTTTACTCTTGCTACCAGTTCCAGTGGATTAAAGGGCTTGGTCACATAATCGTCTGCCCCCACATTAAGTCCCAGAATCTTGTCAGCATCCTCCGATTTTGCAGACAAAATAATTATCGGCATATTATTCTTCTCACGGATCTTAAGCGTGGCCCGGATTCCGTCCAGCTTTGGCATCATCACATCTATCACCAGTAAATCAATCTGTTCCTTCTGCAAAACCTTCAAAGCTTCTTCTCCGTCATAAGCTTTTAATACCTGATATCCCTCCTGAGATAAATATATTTCGATTGCTTCTACAATTTCTCTGTCATCATCGCATACTAATATTTTAGACATTTTCATCACCTCTCTTATACTATACAAGAATACCAGGAAATTTTTAAGAGCGACTTTTGGAATTTCTTAAGATATTCTGAAATGATGTCGGAATATGTCAGAGTATGTCGAATTATTACGTATTATGTCGACATTTCTTTTCTTGTGAATATTTTCTATATAATATAAAGTTGTAAAGCTTTTTATTTCTTTTGATACAGATATGCAACCTGATTATTATTAATTATTTTTTCGTGGAAAGAAGTGGAAACAAATTATGAGCGAGAAAGACATCGAACATCTGATAAGATCTCTTGGAATCGGTGCAACTTATCGTGGTTATTGGTATTTGACTTATGGAATCAACTTATGCTTAAAAGATGAAGATTACCTTCTTTTTGTAAGCAAATTATTATATCCGGAAATTGCTAAATATTACTGCACTACAAGCAGCAGTGTTGAACGAAATATTCGCACCGTCATCAAAGTATGCTGGGATCGCGGTAACCGTGATCTTTTACAGGAAATTGCGCTTCACCCGCTGCCATTGCGCCCTACATGCAGTGAATTTTTTGATATATTAACCGCACATTTAAAAGAGAATTCTCATTCCAAATTACTGGTTTAGTTTTTATTTTTAACTTCTTAAGTGCTTTTTAAGATTTTTTCTTTTTCTTTTATAGTTTTAACATACTTTAGACATAATTATCTTTTATACTTAGATTCAGATAGTTGATTAACACTCACTATCTCCCCCCTCATAAAGTAAAACACCGGAATTTAATTCCGGTGTGCACTTTACTCTCATTCCTTTAGATAACTATAACAACAACAAAAAAACCTCCATTGGAGGTTTTTTTGCTGTTCTTCTATCTGATATCACAGTTTTACTTTATATGCAAATGTGTTATACTTTTGTTGCATATCATAATATAATTTATTATAAAAAGGAAAGCATACCTATGACAATTCAAGAATATTTAAAATCATATAAACTGATCACGGATGGTTCCTTCGGAACCTACTATGCCGGGAAACATCAGACAGATGAAATGCCTGAGTCCGCCAATCTTACCCATCCTGAGCGGGTTACCGATATCCACCGTTCCTACATTGATGCGGGTGCCAGGCTTATTCGCACCAATACATTTGCTTCTAATACGACACTTCTGTCTTCCGACTGGAATGCTGTAGAATCGAATATTCATGCCGCTGTAAAACTGGCGAAAGATGCTGTAAATGATAAAGATGTTTTTATTGCCGGAGACATCGGCCCGATCCCGGAACATTATCCACGCAATACAAATATAGATCTGCTGGCCGAAGAATATTATCGGATTGCAGAACTTTTCGCAAAAGAAGGACTTTCGATCTTAACCTTCGAAACCTTTCCTGATATGGAGCATATTCTTCCCGCAATTTCCCGGATTAAAGAAGAATATTCTCTTTTTATTATGGTACAGTTCTGCGTAGATCAATTTGGCTATAGTGCCTCTGGACTGAGTGCAAAGAAATTACTTACAGATGCTGCTTCTATTCCGGAAATTGATGCTATCGGACTAAATTGTGGTGTCGGACCCGGACATATGGCACAGATCTATACAAAAGCAGATCTGAACTCAAATAAATATATCATTGCCCTCCCAAACGCCGGATATCCGAAACGCCTTCGTGGCCGCCAGATTGTTTTCAACAATAATTCTAATTATTTTGCAGAGAAACTATCCGACTTGTCTGACCTTGGAATCGATATTCTCGGTGGCTGTTGTGGCACAAATCCTTCCTTTATAAAGGCGATTTCATCGACTCTGAATCTTTGTCAGATACCCAGAGCGGCATCTCGTCCTCAAAATCCGGAATGTGAACTGCCAAAAAAGAAGCTTGGTTTTTTCTATCAGGAAGACGGTACTGTGAAAAGCAAAAAACTCATTGCTGTAGAACTTGCTCCTCCAGTTTCTTCCAACGACGAAAAGCTTCTGGATGCAGCCTATCTTCTTCAAAACGAGGATGTGGATGTCCTGACATTCCCAGATTCCCCATCTGGAAGAACCCGTATTGATTCTGTATTAATGGCAGAAAAGATCCGGCGTTCCACAGGCATGTGTGTAATGCCACATATCTGCTGCCGCGATAAAAACGCGATTGCTATGCGATCGCTGTTTCTAGGGGCATATATCAATGACATTCACAATTTTTTGATCATTACCGGAGATCCGATCCCTTCCCTGGCAAGACAGACCATAAAGTCTGTTTTCAATTTTGACTCTGTAGGTCTGATGAAAATTGCAAAAGATATGAATAACGAATTCTTTCCTGAGGCGCCTATGACCTACGGAGGTGCAATCAATCAGGGCAGACGGAATCTCGATGTGGAAATAGAAAGAGTGAAACGTAAGATGGAGAGTGGAGCCGAATTTTTCATGACTCAGCCCGTTTTTTCAAAAGAAGATGCCGACCGCATCCATTACATAAAGGAAGCCACCGGCGCACGGATCCTATGCGGAATCATGCCTTTGATCAGTAGAAGGAATGCACTTTTTATGAAAAATGAAATTGCTGGAGTATCCGTTACTGATGAAATCATTGCAAAGTATCCAGAAGGCGGCTCTAAAGAAGATGGAGAAGCGGTAGGAATTGCAATTGCAAGAGAAATGATAGAATATACCAAAGATTTTGTTGATGGATATTATTTCTCATTCCCATTTAATAAAGTGCATCTGTTAAAAGAAATTATGAAATAACACATCCCCCAAAATAAAATAAGGCGAACTGCAGTGACAGCTCGCCTTATTTTATTTTACCCTGGTTGCTTCCAGAAGTTCTGTTACAACTTCGTTACGAATCATCTCTAATAGTTCTGGGTTCTTTCCTCCAACCGGTCTTCCATCTATTTCATCCGCATGCAGACATGGATTACTGGAACTGGAGACAATCACTTCCTCCGCCTGGAACAGATCCTCCAAGTTATATGGAGTCTCATTTACTTCAATCCCAAGTTTTTTGCAGGCTTTTATCAGATGTGCTCTTGCAATCCCCGGAAGAATGAGATTGTCAGTTGGCGCAGTAACAAATTTTCCATCTCTGATGATATGTACGTTGCTGTGTGCACATTCCGTAACACGTCCGCCCGGTCTGTAGAATACAGACTCCTGTGCGCCTGCTTTTTTAGCTTTCTCCGATGCAACACAAGATGGGATCAGATTCAATGTCTTAATATTACAATGGAAGAAACGGGTATCCTCCGTTGTAATCAGCTTTATCGGCTTCAGACCTTCATCAATTCCTGCAGGCTTCAAGGTAATCCACAAATTTCCGGGACCTTCTGTGTATACATGATTACGCATACCAGTTCCTCGAGTCACCTGAAAGTATACAAACAGATCACCCGTGTCCATCTTATTGACCATTTCCTGCAGCAAATCTTTCAGTTCCACTTTCGTTACCGGCATCTCAATGCTAAGTAACGCCGCACTGTTAAAAAAACGGTCAATATGCTCATCCACTGCAAAAATCTTGTAATTTCTGGCCGGTCCTGCATCATAGACACCATCGCCAAACCAGCAGCACCGGTCATTCATAGGGATGACCATATTTTCAATTTCATCATATTTTCCATTGTAATATCCTAATGTTTTCATGATTCTATCCACCTTCTCAGATCTTCATACACATCTTTCCGATTGACCTCATTTAAAATCTCATGTCGGTCTCCTTTATATAAATGAATCGAAAGATTATGTATTCCGGCTGATTTGTATTTTTCATATACTTTTATAATGCCTTTTCCAAATGCTCCCACCGGATCATCTTCACCAGACACAAACAGAATCGGCAGTTCCTTTGGAATTCTCGCAATACTGTCCTTTCTGGTCAAAACTTTCATGCCTTCGAACATCTGATAGTATGCACCCAATGTAAACATATAGGAACAAAGAGGATCTTCTACATATTTTTTCTTCCGTTCTTTATCAGAAGTAATCCAATCTTTGGTGGTCTCTGCAGGCTCAAATTTTTTATTATAGCTTCCAAAACTTAAATTATCTACGAATTTACTACGGTATTTCCATCCTTTAAAAGCCGCAAGAACCCTACAGATCAATTGTCCTGCATTCAGGACCAGTGCTCCCTGATATCCGGTCCCCATAATAATCGCACCGGCAAGACCCGTTCCATACATCGTAAGATATTCCCGCAAGAGAAATGACCCCATACTGTGGCCAAGCATATAATATGGGACTCCCGGATGTTTTTTCATCGTAAGTTCTCTTAATTTATGAATATCACCTATAACATACTGATTTCCTCTGATCTCATTGAAGTATCCGAGATCCTCTTCCGTCTGTATGGATTTCCCGTGACCCAGATGATCATGGCCGGTCACATAATAACCGTGACCAGCCATAAATTCTGCAAATTCATCGTATCTGTTAATGTACTCGACCATACCGTGACAGATCTGCAGTACACCCTTCATCTCACCTTCCGGAATCCACTCAATCGCATGGATCTGTGTCTTTCCATCCCGGGAAGGATAGTAAAATTCTTGTTTCATTATCGATCTTCCATTCTTATATATGGTCTGTGTTCCGCCAATGGTTTATAAGCCGGGCGGATAATTTTATCAACGTTCTTAAGCTCTTCCAGTCTGTGAGCACTCCAGCCTACAATACGGGCTGCTGCAAAGATCGGTGTATAAAGTGCGGGCGGAAGATCCAGCATCCGGTACACAAGTCCACTGTAAAAGTCCACGTTAGCATTTACTCCTTTGTAAATCTTCCTCTTTTCAGCAATTACTTCCGGTGCCATACGCTCCACTTTCTCATAAAGAGCATACTCCTTCTCACACTTCTTCTCCCTCGCCAGTTGTTTGACAAATCCCTTGAAAATATCTGCTCTTGGATCAGAAACAGAATAGATCGCATGTCCCATCCCATAAATCAGCCCCTTCTGATCAAATGCTTTCTTATCCAGCAGATCATTCAGATACTGGCGGACTTCATCATCATCCTCCCAGTCTTTTACATTTTCCATCATATCATCGAACATCTGCGTCACCTTGATATTCGCTCCGCCATGTTTCGGACCTTTCAGGGATGCCATAGCAGCTACGATAGCAGAATAAGTATCTGTTCCGGAAGAGGTAACCACATGTGTGGTAAACGTAGAATTATTTCCTCCGCCGTGATCCATATGAAGAACCAGTGCCATATCCAGAATCTTCGCTTCGAGCTTGCTGTATTTTTTATTCTCTCTTAACATCATCAGAATATTTTCTGCAGTAGAAAGTTCTGGTGACGGAGCATAAATGTATAAATCTTCTCCCATCCGGTAATTATATGCATGATATCCATATACCATCAGCATAGGAAACTGACTGATCAGATTCAGGCACTGACGAAGTACATTCGGAATAGAAGTATCATCAGCCTTTGCATCATATGTGTACAGACTTAAAATCGATCTTGACAGACTGTTCATCATATCCTTGCTCGGTGCCTTCATAATTACATCTCTCACAAAAGTCGGCGGCAGCGTACGCCTTTCCACAAGGGTCTCATGAAACATCTGAAGTTCTTTTTCGTTCGGAAGTTCTCCGAATAGAAGAAGATAAGCAATCTCTTCAAAACCATAATGCTTATCTTTCAAAAATCCTTTTACCAGATCTTTAATGTTGTATCCGCGGTAGTAAAGATTTCCCTCACAAGGCACTTCTTCTCCATTTACAATCTTCTTGGCACACACATCGGAAATATTCGTAAGTCCTGCGAGGACGCCTTTTCCATTTACATCCCTAAGACCCCTTTTCACCTCGTACTTTGAGTATAACTCTTTGTCAATTGCATTGTTTTTCTCACACAAATCGGCAAAATGTTGAATCTCCGGTGTTACCTCAAATAATGCCTGCTCGTCTTTCTTTACCATCGTCATCATCCTTTCTGTCTTAATTCTGTCTTTCCTGTGTCAACATTATCATTGCCCCCGTCTTATGCGTTATTCCCGTTCGGTCTGATTTTGATGCTGCTCCCACAAACGGTTACTCAATACTGCAAACTCTTCCAGCGTAAGAGTTTCTCCTCTGACATTTGCACCTTTTCCCAGAGCCTCTATTGCAGTTTCAATCGACTCTTTGGAAAATGAAAACCTGTCAGAATTCTTCAGTCCATTCGCCAGCGTCTTTCTTCTTTGATTAAATGACGCACGAATAATATCAAACATGAATCTCTCATCCTTTACCTCAACCGGTGGTTTTGCATGGCACGTCAGCCGTATGACTGCCGAACCCACACGCGGTCTCGGCATAAAACAATTCGGAGGGACATTCGCTACAATATAAGGTTCCGCATAATACTGGACAGCCAGGGACAAGGCTCCATAATCTTTGCTCCCGGGCCCCGTCTGCATACGATCAGCCACTTCTTTCTGTACCATAACAGTAATACTTTCCATCGGCACATGCTTTTCAAAAAGTCCCATAATAATCGGAGTAGTAATATAATAGGGAAGATTTGCCACTACTTTCATCGGGCGTCCCTGGTTTTCATTATCTGCAAGTTCCCGGATATCCAGCTTCAGCACATCCTCATTTATTATCGTTACATTATCATACTCACTAAGCGTATCCTCAAGGATCGGAATCAGATTCTTATCAATCTCAACAGCAATCACCTTGCCGGCCGCTTCTGCCAGGTACTGTGTCATCGTCCCAATCCCCGGGCCAATCTCCAGCACCATATCATCTTTCGAAATTCCCGCCGCGCGAATGATCTTGTCCAATACATGTGTATCAATCAGAAAATTCTGACCAAACTTTTTCTGAAATGAAAAATTATACTTCTGCAGAATTTCAATCGTATTCTGCGGATTTCCTAACGTTGGTGTACCCATTTGTCCACTCCCTGTTTATGTGTAGTATTTCTACATTATACAATAATTTCAATTATTATGATACAGCAAAAAAATAAAATAAAGATTAAGAAAGTATGAACAATAGAAAAAGGACGAAAATCTCGTCCTTTTTTATTTCCACTCGTATATATCCCGACGCAAATGTTTCAAAAGCGGCAGTTGTTCTCGTATTTTCCCTACCTGGTCCAGATCAATCCTGGTAAGTGTGACCTGTTCTTTTTCTTCCATCTGCATTATGACCGTCCCCCAAGGATCGGTAATGATGGAATGCCCCCAGGAATGATAACTTGCCTGTTCATCCCTCGCCGGCGCGGTACCGATAACATATGCCTGGTTGTCCACTGCCCGCTGCCGGAACAGCGTTTCCCAGTGTGCAGGTCCAGTCACCATATTAAAAGCCCCCGGCACAAGAAGTATTTCTGCTCCCTGTTCCGTCATCAGCCGGGCCAGTTCCGGGAAACGAAAATCATAACAGATACATATGCCAATCCTGCAAAATTCTGTATCAAACACGGTCACTTGATTTCCTGGTGTTAAGGTGTCAGATTCCTTAAAATACTGTCCTTTTACATTGATATCAAAAAGGTGTACCTTCCGATGCTTTGCAATCTGTTTTCCTGACCGGTCAAACACGTATGCCGTATTGTAAACATGTCCTTCTTCATCAATCTCCGGCATACTTCCTGCCGACAGATAAACTCGATTTTTTGCTGCAAGCGCAGCACACCTTCTCCATGACGGACCACCTTCCTGTTCTGCATAGACTGGAAAGCTGGTTGTAACATACGGGCAATTAAACATTTCCGGAAGCGTTACCAGATCCGCTTCTTTCACTTCCGGACGCTCGAAAAAAGCTTCCAGATGTGAAAGATTTTCTTCCTTATCTTCACTCACATTCATCTGGATGACTGCGATCTTCATCTCTTTCATAGGCGGTACATCTTTCTCGCATTTTCTTCGGTCTGCGCCACCACTTCTTCATATGTGATACCTTTGATCTTTGCAATCTCCTCAGCCACATACCGGATATATGCAGAATTATTCCTCTTGCCCCGGTTCGGTTCCGGTGCAAGATACGGGCAGTCTGTCTCAAGAACGATAGAGGTAAGCGGAATTTCTACAACGGTTTCCTTCAGCTTTCTCGCATTTTTAAATGTCACCACTCCGCCGACACCGATGTAAAATCCCATTTTCACATATTCCCTTGCCATTTCTTTCGAATAGGAATAGCAGTGAATGACTCCACTAATTCCCTCCGCATGTTCCTTCATAATATCCATCGTATCCGCTGCTGCCTCCCGGCTGTGGATCAGCACCGGAAGATCCAGCTCTCGGGCAAGCTCAAGCTGGCGGATAAACCATGCTTTCTGCAGATCGTGGGATTCGTTGTCCCAGTAATAATCCAGACCAATCTCTCCCACTGCGATAACCTTATCATTTGCGAACAATTTCTTCATCCGGACAAATGTTTCTTCATTCAACTCTCCCACATGATCCGGATGAACTCCCACTGCAGCATACATGAACGGATATTTCTGCACCATCTCTGTCACCTGTTCACAGGAAGGATACGAAGCACTGACATTTACGATCGTACCTACGCCCTGCTCTGCCATAGAATTTAAAAGTTCTTCACGGTCTGCATCAAATTGTTCATCATCATAATGTGCATGCGTGTCAAATATCATTTTTATAACATCTCTTTTCTCAGCTGTTCCGGTGTCTTCATGGACAGCATTGCCGGTGCAATATCAAATACACTTCTTGCTCCACTCTCTCCTGCCTTAGCTAATCTGTAGGCTGCCCTTGCATAACAGATTAGAACACTGGCTGTAAATTCCGGATTGGAATCTAATTTCAGAGAATATTCGATGACATGCTTATTTCCATCTGTTCCGGTCTCACCGCTTCGGATGACAAATCCACCATGTGGCATCTTGCTGTGTTTTTCTTTCAGTTCTTCTTCTGTGATAAATGTTACTGTCGTATCGTACTCATCAAAATAATTCGGCATTGTCTTGATGGCTTCTTCAATTGCCTGAAGATCTGCACCTTCTTCCGGCACAACATAGCATTCGCGCAGATGTTTCTCTCTTGTGGTAAGTTCCGGTTCATTTCCACTTCTTACACGTTCTACTGCTTCTTCAATCGGAACAGTATACTGGATTCCGTTCTTCACACCTTCTACCCTGCGGATTGCGTCTGAATGTCCCTGGCTGACACCTTTTCCCCAGAAAGTATAAGTACTTCCCTGCACCAGGATAGACTCCGCATACAGACGGTTCAGAGAAAACATTCCCGGGTCCCAGCCAACGGAAATAATGCTGACATTTCCACCTTTTCCAGCTGCCTGATCCATATTTGCAAAATACTCCGGTATCTTTGCGTGAGTATCAAAACTGTCAATGGTATTAAAATCTGCTGCAATCTTCGGTCCCATAACCGGAAGATCTGTTGCAGAGCCTCCGCAAAGCACCATCACATCGATTTCATCCTTCATTGCTGTCATAGCATCAAAATGTTTTACCGGAACGCCTTCGGTCGCAATCGTAACAGAAGCCGGGTCTCTCCTGGTAAATACTGCCGCAAGCTCCATATCTTCATTCCGGGCAATTGCTTTCTCTACGCCTCTTCCGATATTTCCATATCCTACTATTCCAATTCTTATTTTTTCCATAATATAAACCTCTCTTTATTACTTCTGTGTTGCTCTGTCTTTTCAACTCTGTCTGGTTTTGGACAGATACACAGATTATAACACAGATATATTTTTAGTCGCAACCATATCTACTCCTGTACCGGCAATATCTGCTGCCACCACATCTCCTATTTTAATCGGTGCATCCACTCTCACCTTTTTGATTGCTTCCATACAGGCAGATATCTTATCTTTCGGAATATCAGTCCTTGTCTTTACCGATACCACTGCCTGCTCCCCATGGTTTACTCTCACCGTCGTAGTAACGATCCGAGTCGGATCCGTCACCTCTTTTCTGGCATACACATCCCCTCTGTTACAGGTATTCCCTGTGACCTGCCGCACTTTACCTTCTTCCAACTCTACCTTTAGCGGACAGCCCATTGGACAGCCGATACAAATTAGTTCCCGAATCTCCATCCTCTTACGCCTCCTCAATCTGAATCGTAATTTCCTGCAAATGCGGATATTCTTCTAATTTTTTTCTCTCAAGCACAATGCTTTCCATCTCTCCCGGAGCCATAACCGGACGCTTTTTAGTCATTACAATTTTTCCGTTAATATCAACTCTGATCCTACATTTTCGATAAGGCCTAGCTACACGGAAACGTACAACCACCTTATCTCCCATAGACGCTGGATGAATTACCTGGGGAACCGTATATCGCACTCCGCCTGTCGGAATGATCCGTACACCTTCTCTAAACGTATCACCATCATTTTTTCCACTGTTTTTATCACATTTTTCCCGTTTCTTACGCTTCACATATTCTGCAGCATATGTTCCGGCCAGTCCTGCCTCTTCCGATACAAAATCCACCAGATCATGCACATGAAGTACATTTCCACAGGCGAAGATGCCCGGCACACTGGTCTCCAGACTATCATCCACTCTCGGTCCTCGTGTCACCGGATCCATCAGTACACCACACTCTCTGGACAGCTCATTTTCTGGAATCAGGCCTACGGATAATAATAAGGTGTCACAGGAAATTTCTTCCTCTGTTCCCGGAATCGGATTTCCCTTTTCATCCACCTCTGCCAGTGTCACGCCTTCTACCCGCTCTTTCCCATGAATGTCAACAACCGTGTGACTTAGTTTTAATGGAATCCCGTAATCATCCAGACACTGCACAATATTTCTCTTTAATCCACCGGAATACGGCATCAATTCTGCCACCACTTTCACTTTGGCTCCTTCCAGCGTCATCCTCCTTGCCATGATCAGCCCAATATCTCCAGATCCCAGAATCACGACTTCCCGTCCCGGCATATATCCCTCAATATTGACCAGTCTCTGAGCAGTTCCGGCAGAAAAAATCCCTGCGGGACGATATCCCGGTATATTCAAAGCTCCTCTCGGGCGCTCCCGGCAGCCCATTGCAAGGATCACTGCTTCTGCCTGAAGTTCAAACATCCCGTCCTGACGGTTCATGGCAATGATTTTCTTATTCTCCTCAATATGCATGACCATCGTATTTAATTTATACTCTATGTTCTGTTCTTTCACCTGGCGTATGAATCGGTCCGCATACTCCGGCCCTGTCAGCTCTTCCTGAAAAGTATGGAGCCCGAATCCATTGTGGATACATTGATTCAAAATACCGCCCAGTTCCCCGTCACGCTCCAGGATCAAAATATCGCGAATTCCATTTTCTCTTGCGGCAATTGCTGCTGCAAGCCCTGCGGGACCACCGCCGACAATTACAACTTCATATGCTTTCATCTTCCCGCCACCTCCTGTTCTTCCTGGCCTAAAATTATACGGGAATTTCCGCCAGATTTTGTCAGTTCTTTCTGCTCTTTTTGAAGCTCTCTTGCAAGGATTTCCATTGTCCTTGGCATACAGAATCCAGACTGGCATCTTCCCATACCGGCTCTTGTTCTTCGTTTCACTCCGTCCAGTGATCTTGCTCCAAGTGGACGATGAATCGCATCCAGAATCTCTCCTTCTGTGATCATTTCACAGCGGCAGATAATCGTTCCATAAGCTGGTTCCTCCCGGATCAGCTCATTTCTCTCTTCCATTGAAAGTAACTTTGGATTCAGGATTCCCCTCCTTCTTCCATCAAATTTCGAATTCTCTTTCAGCTTCATCTTCTCCTTTATCAGCTGTGCCATATATTTCCCGATGGCCGGAGCGCTAGTCAGTCCCGGCGACTCAATTCCTGCACAGTCAAAAAATCCTGGTGCATCCACGGCTTCTTCTAAAATAAAATCTCCTTCGGCCTCATGCGCACGCAGTCCTGCAAAGGAAGTGATCACTTCCCGCATTGGGAGATTGCGCACACTTTTTCCTGCTTTTTCTGTAAGATCCTCTATCCCCTTTCTAGTCGTATGGATCCCTTCTTTATCTTGAATATCCACTGATGTCGGTCCCACCAACAAATTCCCATGCGCTGTTGGTGTTACCAGAACTCCCTTCCCATATTTGCCCGGAAGTGAAAAGATCGTTCTGGATACATGTGCCCCGGCACTTTTATCCAGCAGACAGTATTCTCCTTTTCTTGGTGTAATCGAAAGCTTCTTTTCACTGACCATATTGTGAAGCACATCTGCATAGACTCCGGCAGCATTGACGACACACCTGGTCTGATAATTCCCCTGATCTGTCTCAATGGTATAACCTTCTTTCCCTCTATCCGTACCTTTTTTGATTCCGGTCACTTCCGTATCAAAGAAAAATTCCACACCGTTCTTATATGCATTTTCTGCAAGAGCAATATTCAGAGAAAATGGACACACAATTCCCCCGGTTGGTGCATACAATGCTGCACAGACCTCTTCTGTGAGATTGGGCTCCATCAAAAGTGCTTCCTCTCTTGTCAGAATCTTCATGCCGGGGACTCCATTCGTAATCCCTTTTTCATATAGTTTCTGAAGCTTTGGTAATTCTTCTTCCCTGGTACAGACCACCAGCGACCCCTTGCGGATAAACGGGAAATCCAATTCCTCCGAAAGTGGTCCCATCAGAGCATTCCCCAGAAGATTCATTTTCGCTTTCATAGTTCCCGGCTTTGCGTCATATCCGGCATGAACGATTCCACTATTCGCCTTCGATGTCCCACAGCAGACATCTTCAGCTCTCTCCAGAACGCAGATCTTTGCCTGATAACGCGACAATTCTCTCGCAACTGCCGCACCGGTTACCCCTGCTCCAATAATAATAATATCATACATAACATTACCTCCTGCCCCTTACATTTCCCATACATTCTGGTTGGTTGAGGATACCGCCATTGCCCCTGCCCCCAGACTTTCAATCACATTTTCTCTGGTCCGGACCAATCCTCCTGCGATCACCGGAGTATCGATCGTTTCCACAATCTGCCGGATAATCTCCGGCATCACTCCCGGAAGGACTTCGATCAAATCCGGCTTCAGACTCTGCTGCTGCCTGTGAATACTTTCCAGTGCCATGGAATCAATCAGAAAATAGCGGAGTACTGTAAACATAGACAATTCGTTCGCCCGCCGGATAAGCGCGGGTTTGGTCGAAATAATTCCATCCGCCTTCGTATGAGAGTGAATAAAATCCACAACCACTTCCTTTGAGCCCAGTCCCCCGATTAAATCCACATGTACCATCGCAATTTTACCTGCAATCTTCACTTCATCTACAATCTCTGCCAACGTGCAGATGTCGCCAAACAGAATAAAAACCACCTGAATCTCTTCTAATTTGATACACTTTCTTAATCCTTCCATATCCTTCACCGCGGCAATGATCGGATGCTCCTCTACCGCTTCCAAAAATCTCTTATGTCCCATAAACCAAAGCCCTCTTTCCTCCATGCAAACCTCATTTTCTTAGCACGTTTTTCTTCTCTTCTCATTATACCCTGATTTGAAATAAAAATCTTGTAACTATTCGTATGGTGGCCGAATAGAGTCCCGCCTCATATATGAGCAAAATTAATTGCGTATCAACGGGAAAATGTCAAATAAAGAAAAAAAGGCATACGGAACAAAGCTATGCTCCATATACCTTATCTCAACTCTCATCACGGTAATATTCCAATATGATTATTCATTTCTAAGTATTTATATACCACACTTTCCTAATGAAGTCAACGTTGATCTAATTAATGGCTATCGTTCTGATCTCCTTATTCATCCGCTGCGCTTTGCATTCTTGGGAACTTCGAGAGATCAATCATCAGATCTCCATCATATATTCCAACCGGAATCTGATCTGTAAAGGTATATTCTCTCATATCATCCCGTGTCAGACCGTACACCTGTACACGATTTTTGTCAGGATCTACAATCCAATATTCCTGCACTCCACATATCCGGTATTTAAACAACTTGAGCATATAATCCATTTTCATCGACGACGAAGATACGATCTCAATCACCAGGTCCGGACCTCCATGACACCCCTTCTCATCAATCTTATTCTGGTCACAGATAACCACCAGATCTGGCTCTACATAATTATTCTTCTCATCCAGATACACTGCAAAGGGTGCCGGAATCACCACGCACTTTCCCTGTTTCTCCTCAATATAATTATAAAATTTATTGCCTAAAAACGCCAAGATTCTTTGATGGGTAAATGATGGAGATGCCATCATGTACATCTTCCCATCAATCAGTTCCGCCCTTTTCCCTTCCGGCAGAGCTTCTATATCCGCAATCGTATAGTTAGACTCTTCTTTTTTCATCACTATGTTACCTCCAACGAAGCATGCTTCGCCCGGTGCTATTTTCATCTAGCATCTCCTCCTATTCTCCTACGCTGCAGATGTTTTATTCTTTTTTCCTTTTTCCATTGAGTTTTCCGGCTGAAATGCTACCAAAATAGAATATTGTGTTGCCGTTTAACACATTTTGTCAGCTTCGAATGTTAGAAACACAGCCGACGATTTAATTTATTATTATATTAACATATACTTTATTTCTTCGCAAGTATATTTTACTATATATTTAATTATAGTTGAACTGTTACAATAAAGTATTACGATAGTGGAACTTTCGCGTACCCAGTAGTCGTCTGTGGCACCTTCAACTTACACCGGAATGCACAGCTCTCCGGAGGAATTAGCCTTAGATTTTTACATGGGAAATTATTGACTCTTAAAATCTGCAGACAATTCTTGCAGGAGATTACATGTAAATTATCCTGATTTTTTTCTATGATGGAAAAATAAGTTGGAAATCGCATGTAGATTTTCATATTTCTTTTTATGATGGAAAAACGAGTTGGAAATTGCATGTAGGTTATCCATATTAAGATTTTTGATGGAAACTACTTACTGCGAAACCCTGCCCTCAGTTTATTCCAGCTATTTTCATGTGCCCGCCAAAAAAGATCAGAAAACATTCAAAAAACTTCCCAATTCCTCACCATTAAGGAACTGGGAAGTTTTTATTATAGTCAGTTTTTTCACCGTCTCACCTAGCAGATCTCGGCTCCTACCGGCATCTCTTTTTCCGGTGTCATCAGTGCCAGATTGCCGTCTGCATCTTCTGCACACAGAAGCATTCCTTCAGACAATACGCCTGCCAGCTTCGCAGGTTTTAAGTTCACGAGAACCATAACCTTCTTACCAACCATTTCTTCTGGTGTGTAATGTGCTTTGATTCCGGATACGATCTGTTTTACCTGGCTTCCGATCTTCACCTGAGAACACAGAAGCTTTTTGGATTTTTTCACAGCCTCGCAGGCAATGATCTCGCCTACCTGGAACTGCATTTTTCCAAAGTCTTCAAATGTAATCTCCGGTTTTGCCTCGATATCAATGACAGCTTCTTCAGCAGCGTTATCTTCTGCTTCTTCCTGTACAGGTGGGTGAAACTCTTCTACTTTTTTCAGTACTTCATTGATGTCCAGTCTCGCAAATAAAATCTCCGGCTTGTCTGTTACTTTTCCATCGCCAAGCTGCGCAAGAATCTTCTCAGAAGTTTCCGGCATAAAGGATTCCAGAATTCTTGCGCCTGCCTTGATGCTTTCGATCAGGTTGTAAAGTACTGTCTCAAGACGGTCTCTCTTGGCCTCATCCTTTGCAAGAGCCCATGGCATGGTCTCATCAATGTATTTGTTACAGCGCTTGAAGAGATTGAAGATTTCTGTAATAGCATCTGCAACACGCAAATCTTCCATCTTCGCATCCACTTTCTTCGGCATATTTTCTGTAACAGCCTTCAGATCCGCATCAACAACCTTTTCTTCTTCTGTGTCTGAAACGCCTTTATCTGTCACTACGCCACCGAAATATTTATTCGTCATGGAAATGGTTCTGTTAACCAGATTTCCTAATGTATTTGCAAGGTCAGAGTTCATACGCTCTACCATCAGCTCCCAGGAAATGACACCGTCATTTTCAAATGGCATCTCGTGAAGCACGAAGTAACGTACCGCATCCACGCCAAAGAAATCCACCAGCTCATCTGCGTATAATACATTTCCCTTAGATTTACTCATCTTGCCGTCGCCCTGCAGAAGCCACGGATGACCGAATACCTGCTTTGGAAGTGGCAGATCCAGTGCCATCAGGAAAATCGGCCAGTAAATCGTATGGAAACGGATGATGTCTTTTCCGATCAGGTGAAGGTCTGCAGGCCAGTTCTTCTTGAACTGCTCTGTACTGTCGCCGTCACAGTCATATCCGATTCCGGTAATGTAGTTGGTCAGCGCATCCAGCCATACATAAACTACATGCTTTGGATCGAAATCTACCGGGATTCCCCATTTGAAGGAGGTTCTGGATACACACAGATCCTGAAGCCCCGGAAGCAGGAAGTTGTTCATCATCTCATTTTTTCGTGACACCGGCTGAATAAATTCAGGATGTGTATTGATATGTTCGATCAGACGATCTGCATATTTACTCATTCTAAAGAAGTACGCCTCTTCTTTTGCAGGCTTTACTTCACGGCCGCAGTCCGGACATTTGCCGTCAACCAGCTGGGATTCTGTCCAGAAAGACTCACATGGAGTACAATAAAGTCCCTCATAAGATCCTTTGTAAATGTCTCCCTGATCGTATAATTTCTTGAAGATCTTCTGTACCTGCTTCTCATGATCCTCATCAGTCGTACGGATAAATTTATCATAAGAAGTGTTCATCAGATCCCAGATTCTCTTAATCTCTCCCGCAACTCCGTCTACAAATTCCTTTGGAGTCACACCTGCATCTGCTGCTTTTAACTCAATCTTCTGCCCATGCTCGTCAGTTCCTGTCTGGAAAAATACATCATACCCCTGACTTCTCTTATATCTTGCGATCGCATCTGCCAGCACAATCTCATACGTATTACCGATATGCGGTTTTCCGGATGTATATGCAATCGCCGTTGTAATATAATACTTTGGTTTCTCCATCTTTTTCCCTCTCCTTTTCATTCTTGCTGATAAATATGTGAACTTCGCAGGACTGTTTCCCCTTTGTTCTCCGCATAAACTTTCTGTCTCTTTTATAACGAAAAAAATCTCCTCTGATTAAAATCAGAGAAGACGAGAAATCCCGTGTTACCACTTCTTATTTACCTTCTGCCTCACGGCAGAAAGCCTCAGCAGGTGTCCCTGGTATTCCATAACACCTCCCGCTGTAAAGGGCGGCCCCTTCGTAAACTTACGACTCCCGGCTTTAAGTTGCATTTACCATATTCCGGTCTTTCGCTCGTCTACGCCGCTTAGAAGCCATCTTCCGTTATATTCCATTCATCCCTCTCAGCCTCGGTCCTAAATATCTTCTACCCAAAAACATCTCAGACCTTCCGGGAATTCTCTGTAGAACTTCCTATCACATACTCTCTTCGTCACTGCGTTTACATATTTGTTCGTAGTAAGAATCGTAGCACAATCCCTGGGGACATGTCAAGATACATGGGGAATTTTCAAACAGATATCCTCTCGATTTTGTGCTCTTTTCTTGCACCTTACTAATAAAAGTACAATAAATTTTCAGGATTCTCCTTCTGCTTTTTCTTCCTGGTGGATCAGACGGATCAGTTTCTTTACCATCCCTGAGTCAGACCATCCATCTGCACGATATCTTTCCTCTTCCCTTTCTTTTTTCCGTTCATATTCTTTTTTTCGTCCTCCGTCTGCCATCATTACTTCCGCTCCGTTAATTGCTCTTACTCATCAGTCTATTCGGTACTCCTGAAAATATGCCTGCGAATTATATTCTTTCCAGCATGATACCATATTCTTTAGCATATAGTGATACAAATCATTTTTCAAGGACTTCTATGAAAAAAATATCACCTAAAAAACTTTCTAAAAAACATATTACTGCTGTCGTACTTATTTCCCTGGCAATTTTAACTTCATCCATCTGTATTTTCAGACATTTAAATCAAAATGCGGATGAGGAATTTTCTGAATATACTCATAATCTCTTCTGTCAGGAAGTATCTGGGAGCACCATCACTCTCCACTATACTTTGAAAGATCCGTCGAGCTACGGTATTGAAAATGTTCCGGTTACCTACGGAAGGTGTACTACAGATACGCGGGCGATCTGCGCCGCTGTAGAAAATGAACAGGCCCGTCTTCATTCCCATAAGCGCTCACAGCTGTCAAAGGAGAATCAACTGACCTATGATGTGTTGGATGACTATCTGAGTACATCCCTCTCGCTGGCACCATATTCCCTGTATGAAGAACCACTGGCACCACTGACTGGAACACAGGCACAGCTTCCCATCCTTTTGTCTGAATACCAGTTTTACACTTCTGAAGATGCGGATACATATCTGGAACTTCTCACAAAGACACCCGAATATTTCCAATCCATTCTGGAATTTGAGCAGGCAAAAGCAGAAGCCGGCCTTTTTATGGCATCTTACACTGTAGATGATATCGTAAAAGAATGCCGTACATTTGTGAATCTAGGAGAAAAACATTATCTGTATTCTTCTTTTACAGAAAGATTAGATGAACTTTCTGATCTTTCGGATGATCAGAAAGAAACCTATGAAAATAAGAATTCCGAATATCTGAAGGAATATGTTTTTCCTGCATACACAGAACTTGCAGAAGGTCTGAGTGCCCTGCGGACTGCGGGCAAAAATAAGAATGGATTATGTTACCTTCCTGAGGGGAAAAAATATTACGAATTTTTGGTTGCCCGCGAAACAGGATCCGATCGGAGCATTCAGGAACTTCAGACACTGACCAGCCGACAGATCATGGAGGACTTGACTGCCATGCAAGAAACATTATCCAATATTTCCTCCGAACAGATCTCCTCTGTATCTTCAGACCTGTTCAATTCTCAGGGATCTCTCTTGGAAAATAATGAACCATCCTCCATTCTGGCTGATCTGGAATCTCAAATAGATGGCAATTTCCCAGAACTTCCACCTGTAACCACGAAAGTCAAATACGTACAGGAATCCATGGAAGAATATTTAAGCCCTGCATTTTACATGGTACCTGCCATCGACAACACCGAACAAAACGTCATATACATCAACCAGAGTCGTATGACCGATGATATTTCTCTCTTTACCACACTGGCACACGAAGGATATCCCGGACATCTGTACCAGAATGTTTACTACGCACACCAGAAGCCTGATCCTATCCGTTGTGTTTTAAACTACAGCGGATACACAGAAGGCTGGGCCACCTACAGTGAGATGCTAAGCTATTACTACACACCTCTTTCCCAAGAACAGGCTACACTTTTCCAGAGAAATACTTCTGTTATCCTCGGACTATATGCACTCGCAGATATGGGAATCCATTACGATGGCTGGTCCCTTCTGGACACCGTATCATTTTTCCACACCTACGGGATCACCGATCCCACAACCATAGAAGATATCTATGATCTCATCATCGCCGATCCCGCAAACTATCTGAAATACTACATTGGATACGTCGAATTTCTCGAACTAAAAAAGGACGCAGTAGAAAAATGGGGAGAAAACTTTACACAAAAGAAATTCCATAAGGCCGTGTTAGACATCGGACCGACCTCATTTAATGTAATAAGACAATACATATTTTTAAAAAGGGACAGGGGATTTTAAATTGGGGACGGAGGATTTTTTAAAATCCTCCGTCCCCAATTTAAAATTTATTATTCTGCGTTGCTTGCTGCAATTTTTACTTTACTCCACAGGTTACTGATTATTTTTTTGGTATCTTCGTTGTATACAAAGACTTCGTCGTTTGGATTATCTGTCCGCGGGATATATGCATTGATTCCTTCGAAATCGCCGCCTTCTCCGGCCAGCTCTTGCATAACTTCTTTATTGGGTGATGTGTATCCTACATAGCTTGAGTTGTCATATGCTCCGTCATAGTCACTGGCAAAGTTGATGAATGCATGTGCCAGTTCTGGGTTTTTAGCAGTCTTTGGAATAACCATAGCGTCGGACCACAAATTAGTTCCACTTTCTGGCATATAGTAACCCATATTTTCATTTTCACTCATGACGTATGTTGCATCACCGGAATAGATTAAGCCCAGTGCTTTTCTTCCCTGTGCCATATTATCGATAATCTCGTCTGTTACGATCTCTGGTTTCATAGTCTGTACGCATTGTACCAGCCACTCATAGGCTTCCTGAATTTCTGCTTCATTCTCGGTATTCATGGAATAACCGAGTGCCTTGAGTGCCATCATGAAGGAGTCTCTTTCAGAATCGTAAAGATAGATTTCACCGCGGTATTTTTCATCCAGGAATATGTTATATCCCTCGTTTTCCAGATCTTTGATATCTACTTTTGTTTTATCATATACGATTCCTACGGTTCCCCAGAAATATGGTACCGAGTATTCATTTTCCGGATCGTACGGAAGACCTTTGACCGCATTATCTAATTTGTCCAGACAGTCTAATTGAGAATGATCCAATTTCTGCAGATATTCTTCATCAATCAACCTCTGGATCATATAATCGCTTGGCACCAGGATATCATAGGATTCCCCATTTGCAACTTTGATGTACATCTGCTCATTGGAATCAAAATTTTCCATAACAACAGATGCCCCCGTCTCTTCCTCAAAATCTTTGATGATATTTTCTCCGGTATATTCGCCCCAGTTGTAAATATGAAGGGTCTGTCCTTCGTATGGCCGTTCAGCTTCGTTACCACCGATCCTGATGAAACATACAAGGATTGCCAGAGCACAAATCATTGCTGCCGCAGCTCCCAATGCTTTTTTCTTTCCACCCCGGCTTCTGTTTTTCGCTGCATGTCTGGCTGCGATCATTGGGCCTACATTGATCAGGACCAGTGCAATCGTAATGATAATTACCACAAGCGTAGAAATCGCATTGATACTTGGATTCACACGTTTGCTCATGGTATAGACCATAATACTTAAGTTCTTTACACCTCTTCCTGTTACAAAATAAGAAATAATAAAATCGTCAACTGACATGGTAAATGCTATCAACGCACCTGAAACGATTCCCGGCGTGATCTGTGGCACTACTACTTTCGTCAAAGCCTGCCAGGGAGTCGCACCTAGATCCATTGCTGCATCGGCAAGGTTCGGGTCCAGTGAACGTATTTTGGGCATGACAGAGAGCATTACGTAAGGAATACAGAATGCAATGTGCGCAAGAAGCATTGTTGCATATCCTTTTTCAATCCGAAATGTAATGAATAACAGCATGAATCCAATCGCAGTTACAATCTCCGGATTCATAATCGGAAAATTATTCACCTGCTCCATCAAATCCCGGATGATTTTTTTGGAATGGCTGATTCCGATCGCTGCAATTGTTCCTACGACTGTCGATATAAATGTCGCAAGGAGCGCAATACTGAATGTTGTATACAATGCTTCCATCATATCCTGCGAATCCAGCATATGCTGATACCAGCGCAGGGAAAATCCGGTAAAATGTGTCAGGGATTTTCCATCGTTAAAGGAAAAGATTATCATATATACGATAGGAAGGTAGAAAAACACAATCATCAGTACCATCAATATTTTCCCAAAAGGTCGTTTTGATTTTTTCATATGATTATGCCTCCTTTCCACCCTGATTTCTGATCTCGATCTTGCGTACTGCCATCATCAGAAGCATCATGATGACTGCCATGATCATAGAGATCGCACTTCCGAAGTTCCACTCTCCAACCGTAATAAACTGGTTTTCGATCATATTTCCGATTAAAAAATACTGTCCTCCGCCAAGAAGCTTCGGAATAAAGAAGGAACTGACTGCCGGCAGAAATACGAGAGTAATTCCATTGATTACCCCCGGAAGTGACAACGGCAGAGTCACCCTGCGGAAGGTCTGCACCGGACTTGCTCCCAGATCCGCGCTCGCCTCCAGAAGAGAATTATCCATCTTGGACAGCGACGTCTGGATCTGCAGGATCATAAATGGCAAAAAGTTGTACACCATTCCCAACAGGACAGCACCCTCCGTATAAAGGAGCTCTGTATTTCCAAGCCCGAAAATACTCAAAATTCTCTGAATCAGACCGTCTTCGCTCAAAAGACCGATCCATGCATAAGTTCTTACAAGCATGTTGATCCACATTGGAATCGTAATGCCAAGTACCAGAAGATTCTGCACTTTCTCACTACTTTTTGAGATAAAATATGCTGCCGGATAGCCCAGAAGCAGACAGATAATGGTTGTTTTTACTGCAATCAAAATGGAGCGCCAAAGTATTAATAAAAAGTCTGGGTCGGTAAAAAACTTTGCATAATGCTCCAGCGTAAAGGAAAATGCGATAATGCTGTTGCCCTGATTGGTAAAGGAATACAGGGCGATCAGTGCCATCGGAAGCACCAGCATCAACGCAGCCCATACAATATACGGGATTGCCAGCTGTGAAAATCGTTTCATTAGTAGCTCACCTTTGACATCACATGGATATCTTCCGGGAAGAATGTCAGTCCGACCTCCTGACCTTCCTCCGAATAATCCGTCGTATGGATCTTGAACTCGCGCCCCGT
Organism: Dorea sp.; assembly: GCA_022769185.1. Taxonomy (GTDB): domain Bacteria; phylum Bacillota; class Clostridia; order Lachnospirales; family Lachnospiraceae; genus Dorea_A. The sequence continues at coordinate 31,328 of JALEKG010000049.1, forward strand.
GGTTGAGAATGTAATCTTATATACACCTTCCTTTACCTGGTCTGGCTCGAAATCGTAATCCACACTGATATCGATACTCTGATCTTCATCACTCAATTTCCATCCCTGTGCATTTGCCCAAGTCTTAAGATCCGTATCCAGGGCCTGGGATTCGGTAATCTCGTCCACCGTCTTAAAGAAATTAAATGCCATGATTGCTTCATTTGCCTTCTCATTTTTCACAAATGGCTGATTGACTACAAAAATGTTTTTCTCAATGCTTGTCCCGTTTGCCGTAGAGAATACGACCGGATACTGTCCCTCTTCTTCCTGAAGATCATACTCAATCTTTGCAATGGAAATGTACTCGTCACTCTCCGTCTCCCATGCCTGCGCATTAGAAAGCGCAATAATCTCCTTATCATCCAGTTTTGCGACATCCTCTACATCCACATAGAAATTGTTAGCGCTGATCTTCTCTTTGCCATCTTCACTGGTCACATCCTGATTCCGGATGACGCGCATGTTAACCGTCACGCTGGTACCCGGAACCGTCTCGACCATGATCTCATAGTGAACCCCCTTAAAGAGCACGCTTAAAACTTCTCCCGTCATTTTTCCATCTTTAACATCCACGATGTCAATATCCTCCGGACGAATGACCACATCTACCGGCTCACGCTCTTTAAATCCAAAATCTACACAATCAAAGGTGATATCATCGAAACGTACCTTGTAATCCTCCAGCATCACACCCGGGATAATGTTACTCTCACCGATAAAGTTCGCCACAAAACGATTTGCAGGCTCATTGTAAATCTCCTGCGGTGTTCCGACCTGCTGGATCTCTCCACTCTTCATAACTACAATCTTATCCGACATAGTAAGGGCTTCTTCCTGATCATGTGTTACGAAGATAAATGTAATTCCTACCTCTTGCTGAATGCGCTTCAATTCATACTGCATCTCTTTTCGAAGCTTCAGATCCAATGCCGCCAGTGGTTCATCTAAAAGCAGCACTTTTGGCTCATTGACCAGCGCTCTCGCAATTGCGACACGCTGCTGCTGACCTCCGGATAACAGCGTCGTATTCTTATCCTCATATCCTTCCAGACCGATCAGCTTTAACATCTTCATGACCTTCTGATCGATAATATCCTTACTCATTTTTTTGATCTTCAGACCAAACGCAATATTTTCATATACGCTAAGATGCGGAAATAATGCATATTTCTGGAACACCGTATTCAGCTCACGCTCATACGGTGGTTTCTGACTGATTTCCTCTCCGTCAAAAATAACTTTACCTTCATCTGCCTCCAGGAAGCCTCCCAAAATTCTAAGAAGTGTTGTCTTACCACAGCCGCTCGGACCAAGCAGTGTTACAAATTCATTTTCATAAATATCCAGATTGATTCCCTTTAAAACAATCTGACCGTCAAAATTCTTTACAATATTCCGAAACTCAATCAGCTTCTTTTCTTCCATCTCACTTCTCCCTTCTTTTGTCTAGAACATCGGTGGCGTAGTAATCCACAGTATCTTCGCCACACTGTTGCCATGATTATATAGATAATGGCTCTTGGAGCCATCCATATAAAAGGTTTCATGCGTCTTGGCCTTATACTTCTTACTTCCGCACACAATCGTCACATTTCCTTTTAAGACATATCCAAACTCTTCTCCCTGATACGCCGACAAAACATGACTCTTTTTGTGCGGATAAAGAGTCAGAAGAATTGGCTCCATCTGATTCTTCTGCGCATTCGGGATCACCCACTCCACCTGGTAATCCTCCTGCTCATCCACAAAAAAATCCTGTGTGGAAAAAACGATCTGCCGCTCCTCTTCCTCATGAAAAAAATCCGACAGATTACTTCCAAGCGCCTCCAGAATATCCTCAAGCGTCGCAATACTCGGCGCTGTAAGGTTCCGTTCCACTTGCGACAAAAACCCCTTCGTAAGCTCACAGCGCGAGGCCAGATCCTCAAGCGTCAAGTCATTCTGCAGCCGCAGCTCCCTAAGTTTTTTCCCGATATCCAAAACAGCACCTCCCTTTGTTTTCTAATACTATACTTTTTTTTTAGAAATTGTTCACCATCTCTATTATACATAGAACGCAGAATAATGCAACGCATTTTATGTAAAAAAATTACGTATTTTATCGAAGTTTCGCTCTATGAAAACGCAGCTTCTATAATACAAAAACTTCCGGTGATCCACTTTATATCGTGGATAACCGGAAGCTCATGGGCTTATGCGTCCGCGGATGCTGGAACTCGAGCCGGTATGCACACAGGCAGATCTGCTGCCATCCGCTGGTATTTCCGGCATTCGGATTATACTTCGTATCCCCAATAATCGGACAGCCAAGATTCGCAAGCTGCACACGGATCTGGTGGTGCCGGCCTGTGTCCAGATGAATCTCTAGCTCGATAGGGGACGGAGGATTTTTAAAAATCCCCCGTCCCAAATTAAAAATCCCCTGTCCCTTTTCGACAATTTTATAATGTAGTCTCGCGTTTTTTGCCCCTTCTGTGTTTTTATCACAGATTCTGGAGGTATTTGTTTTTCCGTTTTTCACCATGTAATTTTCCACAGTATCTTCTTCTTTGGGCGGATATCCGTCTACGAGTGCACGGTAGTATTTTCCAAATCCTTGGGTTTGCAACTGTCGATTCAGTTCTTTTGCGGCTGCCGGTGTTTTGGCAAATACAAGGATTCCAGTAACCGGCTGATCCAGCCTGTGGATTACGGCAAGGTATGGTTCTCCTTTTGCCGGCTGGTTCTGATATATATGATTTTTCAGCAGACTTACCATATCTGGATTTCCGATACTTCTACTCTGTGTAGCAATGCCGGACGGTTTTACACACACAAGAATTTCCTGATCTTCATATAATATATTCAATGTATCTGGCTGCATCTTGAAATCTCCTTCGGTTTTTCAATTCTTTTCTTTATCATTTAATCATAGTGTGCTAAAATATGCAAGATAACACATCTGTCACATCGGAAAGGATTGTAATTATGGATTATATTTTACTGATTCTTGGTTTTGTTTTGTTGGTCAAGGGCGCAGACTTCTTCGTAGATGGAAGTTCCAGTGTCGCTAAAATTTTAAAAATACCTGCCATTGTTATAGGACTGACGGTTGTTGCTTTCGGGACAAGTATGCCTGAGTTATCGGTCAGTGTAACCGCCGCAATCCGGGGCAGTAATGATCTTGCAGTCAGTAATGTTCTCGGTTCCAATATTTTTAACCTTTTGGTTGTACTGGGCTGCTGTTCGCTGGTAAAACCAGTTCAGGCAAAATGGTCTTTATTAAAGAAAGAATTTCCGTTTTCTATTTTCATTGCAGTTATTTTGTTATTGGTAGATTCTGATTTTTCTATTGCAAAAATCATAGACGGAAACAGACCATTTGTTCTCGGACGCATGGCCGGTCTTTTATTTCTTATCCTGTTTGCAATTTATATTTATGCAACAGTTCGGACTGCCCTCCATTCCCGCGAAGACAATTCCGAAGAAGAGGACTATAAAATGATGTCTCCAATAAAAAGTGCTATTTTTATTCTTGTGGGACTTGCCGGAATCGTCTGGGGCGGTGACCTGGTCGTAGACAGTGCCTGCAATATTGCGGAAACATTTGGCCTAAGTCAGACATTTATCGGTCTGACCATCGTTGCCCTCGGGACATCTCTTCCCGAACTTGTCACTTCCATGGTGGCTGCAAGCAAGGGGGAAAATGACCTCGCAGTGGGGAATGTGGTTGGATCCAACATTTTTAATATTCTGCTGATCCTCGGCATTTCTTCAGTCATTACTCCAATTACACTGGATGTGACTGCCGTTTATGATACTTTGATTCTGATTGCTGCCAGCCTGATTGTCTACATATCAGCAATCAGCAAACGAGAAATCCAGCGAAAGGAAGGTGCCTTCTTCCTGTTGGCATATCTGGCTTTTTTCGTTTATGTTTTATTACGATAAGCCTTGACAAACCAGCATAGTTCGATTAAAATTATGGTCAATTCAAAATTTTTTGGCGATGAAGAGAATTAGTACATGTAAGCAGGCCACAGAGAGGAGATCGTTTGGTGCAAGATATCTGCCTTGAACTGCATGGAACCGGCCTTGGAGCCTCTGCATGAAAATGCAGCGTCCTGCCAGCGTTAATGGCGAATGAAGAGAACTGCGAAAGGGTCGCAGTTAACTAGGGTGGTACCGCCGAACTTTTCGGTCCCTTTTTTTGGGAGCTGAAAGGTCCGGCGATTTTTATTTTATAAAAATATTTCTATAAAGCAGTTATCCTCTGGATGAATGCCCGTGACCATGCAAATAAACAGCAACGGGCTCCCGTTAAAAATCAGATGTGGGGCAAGGGTCCTGCAAAAAGAAAAGGAGAAGAGAACATGGCAAAGGAAAAATTAGTAAAAAATATTACACCACGCGATGTCGATTTTGCACAGTGGTACACAGACGTTGTACGTGAAGCACAGCTGTGTGATTACTCAAGCGTAAAAGGCTGTCTGAACTATTTACCCAACGGATACGCGATCTGGGAACTGATTCAGGCTGACCTGGACAGACGATTTAAAGAAACCGGTGTAGAAAACGTATATCTGCCTACTTTGATTCCGGAAAGTCTTCTGGAAAAAGAAGCAGATCACATCGAAGGATTTGCTCCTGAAGTAGCCTGGGTTACACATGGTGGTATGGAAAGATTGCAGGAAAGATTATGTATCCGCCCTACTTCAGAAACTCTGTTCTGTGACTTGTGGTCAAAAACCGTCCGCTCTTACAGAGACCTTCCAAAAGTATGGAACCAGTGGAACTCCGTACTCCGTTGGGAAAAAACAACCAGACCTTTCCTGCGCTCCAGAGAATTCCTGTGGCAGGAAGGACATACTCTTCATGCGACCTATGAAGAAGCAGAGGAAAGAACCATCCAGATGTGGCAGGTATACAAAGACTGCTACAAAGAAACTTTGGCAATGCCATTTGTAGCCGGAAGAAAAGCTGAAAACGAAAAATTTGCAGGAGCTCAGGACACATATACCATTGAAGCACTGATGCATGACGGAAAAGCACTGCAGTCTGCAACCAGTCACTTCTTCGGAAGCGGATTCCCAGATGCATTTAGCATCAAATATGTAGACAAGAACAATCAGCTTCAGAGTGCATATGAGACTTCTTGGGGATGGTCCACCAGAAGTATCGGAGGACTGATCATGGTTCACGGTGATGATGACGGACTTGTACTTCCACCACATGTTGCACCAGTTGAATGTAGAATCATTCCAATCGCTCAACATAAAGAAGGCGTTCTCGAAAGATCCTTCGCACTGTATGACGAACTTAAGAAAGCCGGATACAGAGTAAAAATCGACGATTCCGACAAGAGTACCGGATGGAAATTCTCCGAGCAGGAAATCCTTGGAATTCCAACCCGTATCGAGATCGGACCAAAAGATATCGAAAAGAATCAGGTTGTCGTTGTACGTCGTGACAATCGCGAAAAGATCGTTATATCCCTGGATGAGATTGCAACAAAACTCCGCGAAATTTTAGAGCAGGAACAGCAGGATATGTACGACAGAGCAGAAAAATTCCTGAACGACCACATCGATACTGCAACCACCATGGACGAAATGGTTGAAAAATTCAAAGAAAACCGCGGATTCGTAAAAGCATGCTGGTGTGGTGATCCAGTATGCGAAGGCGAAGTAAAATACAACACCGGAGGAGCTTCAACCAGATGTCTGATTGAAGACGAGGAAATGATCTCCGACAAATGCATTTATTGCGGAAAACCGGCCAAACATATGGCTTACTGGGGAAAATCATATTAATTATAAAAAGGGACGGAGGATTTTTAATAATTCCCCGTCCCAAATTTAAAATCCCCTGTCCCTTTTTAATGCCCTGTCCCTTTTTCACAAAAGGAGTGAGGACATGCCAAGAAAACCTAGGCAAGAAAGTAGTACAGAACTTTATCATGTAACCAGCCGCGGATTGAATAAGTCTGCAATTTTTGCTCAAAATCGAGAACGCTCTCGTTTTTTGAACATTATCATGGAATTTCTCAATGAATACAATATAATGATTTTTGCATATTGTATTATGTCTAACCATTTTCACATATTGATAAAAGCACCAATAGAAGAATTATCAGCCTTTATGGCCAACATTCTGGCAGTTTACGCCATTTATTATAATCAAAAGCACCATCGTATCGGTTATGTCTTTGATGGCCGCTTCCGCAGTCAGTGTATTGAAGATGAATCTTATTTCTTCAACTGCCTAAGATATATTCATCTAAATCCTGTCAAAGCAAATATGTGCCACTCCATAGAAAAATATCATTACAGCAGCTTTCAGGAATACATTTCCCCAACACCTTTTGGGATTATAAATTCCAAAGGTTTCGAAATCATCAAAAATCGATTTGAATCTCTAGAACATTTCAAGGAATTCCACACATTTTCAACTGATAAAGTATTTATCGATCTTCCAGAAGATGAATTAATGCAACGCAAATCCATTGCATCAAATCTACTAGACAACATGCAAGACAAGCTTAACATCCCTGCAATCGATATTCTAGATTATATCCACACCAGAAATATATATGATGAAATGATAAAAGACTTTTTTCATATTTCTATGAAACAGGCACAAACTATAAGACAACTGATAAAAGAAGAATTAGAGCAAAAGGGACAGGGATAATCCCCAAAAGGGACAGGGGATTTTAAATTTGGGACGGAGGATTTTTAAAAATCCTCCGTCCCGACTTAAAAATATGGTATGATAATTAGGATGTTGATATATCGGAGGATTTTATTGTGGATAATCGAATGATTCTTTTACCTGAAAATGTTCATAAAATTATTTCTACTTTGCAGGCGCATGGTTACGAAGCTTATGCGGTTGGTGGCTGTGTCCGGGACTCGATTCTTGGCAGGACCCCCGAGGACTGGGATATTACAACTTCTGCAATGCCAGAGGAGACGAAAGCGTTATTTAATAAGACGTTTGATACTGGTATTGAACATGGGACTGTAACGGTGCTTCTTGACAGGGAAGGATTTGAAGTTACAACTTATCGGATTGATGGGAAATATGAGGACAGCCGCCATCCGAGTGAGGTGACTTTCACACGAAATCTGCGTGATGATCTGCTGCGTCGGGATTTTACTATTAATGCGATGGCTTACAATGATAAGGATGGATTGGTGGATATTTTTGGCGGTCTTGAGGATCTAAAACAAAAAAACATCCGATGTGTGGGGAATGCCAGGGCACGTTTTTCGGAAGATGCTCTTCGGATTCTCCGGGGTGTTCGCTTCGCAGCGCAGCTTGGTTTTCAGATTGAGGACTCTACCAGACAAGGTATGCGTGAGCTGGCTCCAACACTCCAAAATATCAGTGCAGAACGAATTCAGGTAGAGCTGATTAAAATGATTACTTCTGACCGTCCGGAATTGCTCCGGGATGCTTACGAACTTGGAATTACCAAAATATTTCTCCCTGAATTTGATTTTTTGATGACAACTACCCAGGAAACACCTCATCATATGTATACTGTGGGGGAACATACTCTGCACGCCATGAAGAATGTACGGACCGATAAAGTTCTCAGACTGACTATGCTACTTCATGATATGGGAAAACCCGCTTTAAAAACTATGGATGAAAATGGGGTTGCTCATTTTAAAAAGCATGCAGCCGAAAGTGAGATTATTTCCAAAAAGATTTTAAAAAGGCTGAAATTTGATAATGATACATTAAATAAAGTTTCGAAACTTGTCTTTTATCATGATTATCGGATGCCTGCCACTGCAAAAAATGTCCGTCGTGCCATGAATATTATCGGGGAAGATTTATTTCCATACTATATGGAAGTCAGGCGTGCGGATGTCTTGGCGCAAAGTATGTATCAGCGAGAAGAAAAGCTGAAAAATCTCGACGAAATTGAACATCTATATGAGGAAATCACCGCTGCCGGTCAGTGTGTTTCGTTAAAGGATCTGGCCGTGACAGGGCGGGATCTGATTGCTGCAGGAATTGCTCCCGGCAAGGAAATCGGTAACAAGTTAAACGAACTGCTGAATCTGGTCATAGAAGATCCTTCTCAAAATACAAAGGAAAATCTGTTAAAACACTTATAATAGCTTCACTTTTACCAGACCTGATGCGGAAAATGGAGATGTCGTTCCGCTTCACTACCGAGGCTTCATCATTACTCTGCACATAATGCCCTGAAATGAAAGTCTGATCGACATCTTTCAGCAAAAAATCAGAATGTCCCCCTCACAATACCGAAGACTATACCAGATGGGGACAGGGCATTTTTAATTTGGGACAGGGCAAAGTGGAAAAAGGGACGGAGGATTTTTAAAAATCCTCCGTCCCTTTTTCCACTTTGCAGGGCACTGACTTGCTCAGCACAAATCCAGAAATCGGATCTGTATATTTCAAGCTGCAAAGATCATTTACATTTCCTTCTTTCCACGGTTTGGCCATATAACTGCTTCCGCCTCCATGTGGGATATGGATCGCATGGCGTGCCATCCCACAAATTCTGGCTTTGTACTTTCCACTTCCAAATGGTGTACTGACTTTTACCATCTCTCCTTCCGAGATTCCAAGTTCTTCTGCATCTTCTGCGTTCAGATCTACCAATGGGTAAGGCTCTATTGCTGCTATCTCAGGAATATTTGCTCCAAACACACCCATCCGGTGATTGCTTCTTGCTCCGGAAGTCATGGTAAAGGGATATTCTGGCTGATTCATTTCTTCTATCGAACGAATATCCCGGTATTCCGGATATGGTGTGTATCCATTTTCCGCAAGATACGTAGAACAGATCTCCAGTTTTCCGGATGGTGTCGGGAATCCAGGCTTTCCGTCTGCCCTGAGTTTACCAGTTTTGTATTTATAATAATGTTTTTCCACTTTCCCTGCTTTCGCACGGAAATCCCCCGCATATGGAGCTGCCCCTTGCAAAAGCCAGGTGCGCAGTTCCTCTTCATTCTGGGGATATCCTTCTGCAATTCCGAGTTTTTGTGCTATTCCGGCAATGATCAAAACGTCATTTTTTGCCTCCCCTACTGGCTGAATCGCCGGTTCTTGAATCGTCATTCCTTCCGGACCAGGCACTACTTTCGGGGATTCGAAGAGAGTACATGCAGGAAATACGACATCTGCATAGCGGGCGTCTTCCGTCAGATAGCGGTCTATAACGATCATACATTTCAATTTCTGATATGCTGCACGCCATACTGCGCTGTCTGGAAATGATAAAGCCGGAGAACCTCCAACCACAAGCAGCCCACGCACCGGATACGGCCGATCATGCAGTACCGCTTCCGGGACACAGGAAAATTGTCCATTTCCTGTAAATTTATAGAAAATCGGATATTCCCTGGCACCAACCGGCATCTCTTCTTCCTGGGGCAAATTCCTTAAAGGAACCGTCGGCACATTTTTAGCATTCAGATAGATGCTTCCCGGTGCATCCAGTTTACCGGTGATTGCCCACAACACATAGATTGCCCGATTGTTCTGAATCGCGCTTAACTGATATTCAAGCCCGGTATAGGACACCAGCGATACCCGTGTCGTAGAACAAAAAATGTCCGTTAATTTCTGAATATCTTCTTCCGAAATGCCACACCATACAGACAGCTGTTTCATTTCCAGCATATCCAGATAGGTACAGAATTCGTCAAATCCTTTCGTATATTTTTCAACAAATTCATGATCATATTGATTCCTATTAATGATCAGCTTTAACATTGCAAGCGCCAGTGCGCCGTCCGCTCCCGGTGTCACCGGAAGCCACCAGTCAGCCATCTCCCCGAGCCCTGTCTGTCTCGGATCTATCACGATCAGTTTTGCACCACGTTTTTTTGCCTCTTTGATCCGTTTCAGCATCATCTGCGGCCCATCATCTGTCATGGAATTCTTTCCCCAGGAAATAATATAATCACTTTCCTCCACTTCCTGAATCATCTGTCTGGTTCCTATTCCCAGTGTTGTAATCGGAGTAATCGTACTGGATGCGGTATTACAGATAGATCCGCAATTCATGTCGTTCGGAGATCCCAGCCTCTTCAAAAGTGATTTTTGTTTTCCAGTGCTGACACTCATACGCGTTACCGGTGTTCCCAGAACCCCTCTTCCATAATATGAGGCAAGCGATCTTCCACCATACTCATTTACCGTCTCCTGCAACAAATGCGCCGCATGCTCAAACGCTTCCTCCCAGGATGCTTCGCGGAACTTTCCCTCCCCGCGCTCTCCGGTGCGAATCAGCGGCTTCGCAATCCTTTCTTTTCCATACAACATCTTCGGTGCCAATGCACCCCGGGCACATAATCGTCCCCTTGGAGATTCACGATCCGGCTCCATCTTTACAATTCTTTCATCTTCAATCGTCATAAGCACCTGGCATCCGCCCTGACACATACCACAAGTACCTTTTTTTATCACAAATATCCTCCCTCTCTCCAGTAAATGTAGAAAACCATTTCTTCCCTATATGTCCTATTCACATAATATCTACAATTTTCATATATGTCAAAAGGGGACGGAGGATTTTTAAAAATCCTCCGTCCCCTTTTTTATCTTGTCAGCTTCCGTATCCAGTTTCCGTAATGTGATTCTAAGTATGCAGGCACGCACTTGAAGATCTGATCTGCGTTCAGACAGCACACGACGACTTCCGGTGAGGCTTTTACCACAAATGCCATGATAAATGACAGTGGAAGGACGATGCCCCAGATGCTGATCAGGTCCATTTTGACGACGAACATTGCATTTCCGCCGCCGCGGATGATTCCGTTGTTTGTTGGCATCTGATAGGACATTCCTACCATTACGATGCTTAGGATGATCAGGAAGGTATTGGCCATTGCCTTAGTCTCTGGTGTCAGATCATAAAGGCTAAGGATTGGAATCCGAATAATAAAAAGGACTATACCTGCGATAATTCCAATCACCAGGAACATCCGCTGCATGACTCTGGAATAGTATTTTACCCGGTCAATGTCTCCGGTCCCAATCGTCTTTCCGATTATAACGGAAGCAGTGGACGAAGCGCCTACTGCCATGGATTTCACCATCAAAAAGACTGTTGATGCCACGCTGTTTGCGGCGATGGCCGCCGCCGTCATATGTCCCAGAATGACCGTCTGAAGTGCAGTATTCAAGCCCCAGAGTGTCTGTACAAAGATCATCGGCGTTACCAGTTTGAAATAATCCTTGCTGAGCAATCGGTCAAACTGCAGGAAGTTTTGTATTTTCAGTTTCAGATGTACTTCTTTCTTCGCTATGTAAATGATCAGAACCGCACATTCTACGATTCTCGCTGTCAGCGTTCCGATCGCGGCACCCGTCACTCCCAGTTCCGGAGCCCCGTAACGCCCATAGATCAGTACCCAGTTGATCCCACAGTTGATGAAAAATGTCATGATTGACAGGGCAAATGCAATCTTTACCACTTCTACGCTTCGAAGTACTGCCAATAAAATCTGAGTTACTGCGAAAAACAGGTAGGTAAAACGGATAATCCTCAGGTATTCCACTCCCTGCCCGATGATCGGCTCATCGTTCGTAAAGATTCGAAGTGCATGGTGCGGGAATAGGCTGACCGCCGCAAAGAGAAGCACTGCGATCCCGATTCCGGTCCACATCACGGTTGCTGCAATCTTTTTCATCGGTTCCGTCTGCTTTTTCCCCCAGTACTGGCTGCAGAAAATGACCAGCCCGTCCCCCAGCGCCATCAGGATCTGCTGATAGACAAACTGAATCTGGTTGACCGCCGCCACACCGGATAATGCCACCTCGCTGTAGCCTCCAAGCATCATGTTATCTGCCAGATTCACACTCAGTGTCGCTACATTTTGCAGGACAAGTACAATATATAAAGAGAAGAATTGTTTATAAAAGGTCTGATTCACTCGCATTGTCTAATTCTCCAAATTCCTGTTTTTCAAACTCCTGAATGGATATGTGCTTTTTATTCGGATTCGCATACACGAACGTCTTATCCACATTTTCCAGGTAATTCTGAATCTTGTCATTCGTCGCGCTGATGATCGCCTGGAAACCGAGTCCTCGGATCAGGGAAATACAGCTTGCTACTTTCTCCGCATCCATCTTGGAAAATGCTTCATCCAGCACAACCAGCCGTATCGTCGGTGTCCGCTGCATCTTTGGCGACAGATTGATCCGGTAAACCTGTGCAAAACTTGCAAGGAGTGCCACGTACAATGGATTCTGTCCCTCACCTCCGGAGTTCTTCTTGATCATCTTACTCAAACCGATCGTCATATCCTTTTCTCCGTGGACAATCTGCTGCATATCGAAAGACAGATAGGTGCGATAATCCGCGTATTTGTCCATGTTCTTCTTCGCCTCATCCAACTCTTCTTTTGTCGCATGCTCCGGCGGAATAAAGATATTGATCAGCTCATTCATCATATCTCCATACTGGTTTTCATGCTCCATGGTGAAGAGATCCATCTGATTTTCCATAGAGTCATCCAGCATCGACGGCTGAATCTGCAGGGCATC
>JALEKG010000065.1 GCA_022769185.1 Dorea sp.
TTTTCTTCTGATAAAAAAAGAATACCAGACGTTTGGATGTTGATACCAGACGTCTGGTATTTTCAGGATAAGATGAAGTATGAGAGAGAAAATTAGTTTCTATTTTGAAAGGAATGAAGGGATGAATACAGATAAGAAATCAATTGTTTATTTACATATTGCGACGATGTTGTTTGGTCTGTCTGGTGTGATTAGACAGTTTGTAGAGGTACCGTCGGTGACGGTTGCGTTAGGGCGGGTAATCTGTTCTTCGCCTCTGCTTCTTGGTGTAATTGTCGCAAAAAAAGAAAAACTGTGTCTTGATAATAGGAAGGATTACTTTTTAATCATAGCTGCCGGAATGGTGCTGGCTGCTCATTGGACAACCTTCTTTCAGGCAATCCAGGTTGCTTCTGTAGCCATAGGAACGATTTCTTTTTCCACTTATCCGTTGTTTCTGACTTTTCTGGAACCGCTCCTATTTCATGAGAGAATTCAAAAGAAAGGTCTGATTGGAGCAATCATTCTTATGATAGGGGTCTTTATTACAATCCCGGAATTTTCACTGGAAAATAGAGTGACAGTTGGAATTATCTGGGGATTGTTATCAGCAGTAACCTATGCGGTGCTGACACTTGCAAATCGATATTTTGCAAAGAAATATGATGAAAAACTGATCTGTTTTTATGAACAGGGAACGACGATGATCGTACTGTTACCGACACTGTTTTTGGTTCGTGTGCAAATGAAGGCGCAGGATATTGCCGGAATCATTCTGATTGGATGTGTATGTACGGCAGTCGCATATACTTTATTTGTATCCGCACAGAAAAAAGTAAAGGCTCAGACAGCAGGGCTGATCTCAGGGCTGGAAACGGTATATGGTATTGTATATGCATGGATCCTTCTGGGAGAGATTCCAACTGTGAGGGAGGTCGTTGGAGGAGTTGTGATCATAAGTGTAGCAGTTTTTACTTCGCTGCAGAAAGAGTAAATCATAAGCTTCTGAATTGACGAAAGGGTAGGTAAGAGATATAGTTAATATATAGATAATTTGATATGTAAAAATATGGGGAATTGGTATGGAGTTTGTACAGGATAATGTAAGAAAAGATTATGGGAAGATTGCTTTCTATCGGAGAATATATTATGTCGTCATCAGTGACGGCAAGAAAGCCAGAATAAATAAGAGTGCTGCTTAGATGAAGGGTGAGGTGAAAGCCATGCAATATGAAGATGAGCAAGACTATATAATGCGAATGATAAAAGAATCCATCCGCGTATTGGTCAGTTTGATCCTGGGAAAGAAATATGTGCAGGTGGAGCTCCCACTTGAGAATAAATATCGGATATCAGGTCCACAATTATCAAAATGGAAAGAGATGATTGACCGGGGTCTTGTCAATGAAGCCGAGAATCTGCTGCTTGAGAATCTGGATTATCAGAATCAGCAGGATATGGAGGAGGCGCTTTTCTTTTATGAATATGCTAGTACAAAAGGAAAAGCGTTTTTGGAACAGCATAATTATTCGGAAGAAGAAGTGTTGGATGGTTTAAAAGAGCTTGCAAGACGAAGTGGCTGCGAAGAGATTGTGGAACTGATATGATGGAATGGAAAGAAAGAATTGATTAATAGTCTGAGGAAGAAAAGTGTGATATGGATTATGAAGCGTTGTTGAATGTAGTGTTGGATATAGGGAAAGAGATGGTAAAGAGCGGAGCGGAGACAAACCGGGCGGAGGACAGTATCTATCGGATGATGGAGAGCTATGGAATTGAGCAATGTAATGTCTTTGTGATACAGAGTAATATTCAGGCAACCATTAAGCCAAAGGAAGAAGCATATATTACACAGATCCGTCGGATTCATAAAGTCGGATTTAACTATGACCGTCTGGATTATCTGAATAATCTGTCGAGATATATCTGCAGGAACAAACCATCGGTGGAAGAGATACGGGAAAAATATGAAGAAGTTATGAATCGGAAACCTCAGCCGATATATCTTCAGTATCTGGCGGCAATCTTAGGGGGAGTTGGTTTCGGAGTGTACTTTGGCTGTGACCTGGTCGATACACTGGTTGGTATTGTTATCTGTGCGTTTGTGGAAGTTTATTTCGGGAATATTCTCGGGAAACGAGAGGATAACCTTGCGGTGTATAACATTATTGTTGCCTTTTTGTCTGCGGCAGCAGTTTTCTTAGTTGCAAGGTTCGGACTTGGGCATCATCCGGACCGCATTATTTTAGGCCTGAATATGGTCCTGATCAGTGGTCTCGGTGTGACAAATGGAATCCGGGATGTCTTGGACAGGGCATATCTTTCAGGAATCCTGAATATTGCTCATGCATGTCTAGGGGCAGTGGCGATTGCCTGCGGAACCGGTCTCGCAATGCTGTTGTTTGAAGGAGATATGTATGAAATGTATATTGCACCGAGCATAGCGGTACAGTTGATTTCCTGTGGCGTGGCAAGTATGGGATTTGCACTGGTTTTTAAAGCGGCGCCGTGGCAGTCCTTCTGGGCAGGGATTGGAGGCCTTATCAACTGTGGATGTTATCTGCTAGTTCAGCATTTCTATGATAATGATATGGCAGCTGTACTTGCAGGGGCAACATTTGTAGCAGCTTATGCCTATGTAATGTCCAGAGTCCATAGAGCTCCTTCGACTATCTTTCTTACTACATCCATCATGCCCGTGATTCCGGGGGCTACCTTATTCTACATGATGCATGGAATTGTGCAGGAAGATTATGTAATGGCGAAGCAGCAGACGATTCTGCTGGGACAGACATGTGCAGCAATTGCATTTGGATTTTTGATCGTAGAGATCGCAACACGTTATGTGCGTGCAAGAAAAGAATAAAATTGAAGGAGGATTGGAATGGGTTACGGAAAAAATGTAAAGGAAATATATTATGGGGGCGATTATAATCCGGAGCAATGGCCGGAGGATGTTTGGCAGGAAGATATGCGGATGTTTAAAAAAGCGCATATTAATCAGGTGACACTGAATGTATTCAGCTGGGCAGCACTTCAGCCAGATGAGGAGACTTATTCTTTTGAAAAACTTGACCGAATCATGGAGCTTGTGAGAGAGAATGGATTAAAAGTATGTATGGCAACTTCTACAGGTGCGCATCCGGCATGGATGGCAAAAAGACATCCTGATATTTTGAGAACGGAATTCAATGGAATGAAACGGAAATTTGGAGGAAGGCACAATTCCTGCCCGAATAGTCCTACTTATCGCATGTATGCGCCGCGTCTGGCAGGAGAACTTGCAAAGAGATATAAAGATTATGAAAATATTGTAGCGTGGCATATATCCAATGAATTTGGAGGAGAATGTTATTGCGAAAATTGTGAGAAAGCATTTCAGGAATGGTTGAAAAAGAAATATGGCACCATCGAAGAAATGAACCGAAGCTTTAACTCATCTTTCTGGGGTCACACATTCTATGATTGGGATGAGGTTGTATTGCCAAATCTTCTAAGCGAACATTTTGAAGAAAATAGGACCATGTTTCAGGGGATTTCTCTGGATTACCGCCGGTTTAATTCTGACAGTATGCTGGAGTGTTTTCAATTGGAGTATGATGCAATTCGAAGGGAGATGCCTGATGTTCCAATCACAACAAACTTGATGGGATTTTATAAGCCTTTGGATTATCAGAAATGGGCGAAAAAAATGGATTTTATATCCTGGGACAGTTATCCTGCACCAGAAGATAGTCCGGCGGCTATTGCGATCCGTCATGATTTGATGAGAGGGATTAAAGAGCAAAATTCTTTTGTATTGATGGAACAGACCCCAAGTGTTACGAACTGGCTCCCGTACAATCGATTGAAAAGACCTGGAGAAATGCGCCTTCTGAGTTATCAGGCAGCGGCGCATGGTGCAGATGCGATTCAGTTCTTCCAACTTCGAAGAAGTGTTGGGGCTTGTGAAAAATATCATGGAGCGGTTATTGACCATGCGGGAAGAGATGATACCAGAGTTTTTCTGGAAGTGGAAAAGCTTGGTGAAGAATTACAGCTCTTAGGAGATGCATTCCTGGAAGGGCGTACACCTGCTGAAACTGCAATCGTTTTTGACTGGGATAACTGGTGGGCACTGGAATATTCTGCTGGCCCCAGTGTCCGTATGAAATATCTGGATGCGGTGCAGGATTATTATACCGCTTTGTTTGAAAAGAATATTCCAGTAGATATCATTGGGGTAGATGATGAGATCAGTAAATATAAGATTGTGATTGCGCCACTTCTTTATATGACAAAAAAAGGATATGCAGAGAAATTGGAAACATTTGTGAAAGCAGGTGGAACTTTTATTACTACTTATTTCAGTGGAATCGTAGATGAACATGATCTTGTTATTGGAGCATATCCGGGAGAATTGAAAGAGCTTTTGGGAATTTGGGTTGAAGAGCAGGATGCGCTTCCCGAGGGAGAGCAGAATGCGTTTGTTTACGGAGGTGAGAAATATTCGGCAGATATCTTGTGTGATCTCCTTCATCTAGAAGGTGCAGAAGGACTTAGCTTTTATGAGAAAGACTTTTACCAGGGCATGCCGGCTGTAACGAGAAATCGATATGGAAAGGGAAATGCATATTATGTGGCGACCAGATCGATTCCTGAATTTTATCAGCATTTTATGGCTGATGTTTTAAGGGAAGCAGAAGTAGATGCTATTCTGGATACACCTCACAATGTTGAAGCAACTGTGCGAGAGAATGGTAAGGGTAGAACGTTATTCTTATTGAATCATAATACTTTTGGTGTGGAAGTTGTTCTGGAACAGGAATGCGAAGATCTCCTTTCTGGAACCATCCATAAAGCAGGAAATGCTTTGGAGATTGAAGACAAGGGTGTGCGGATTCTGAAATTATCTTAACATGTGACATAATGACACAAAATAATATAAAAATATTGGAAAAATATAGTCGAAATATACATGGAATCGGAGTATAATGATAATACAAATTTCAGTAGCAGAATGAAGGAGTGAACAGTGAATGGAAATTAAAAAGGTAACAGACAAAGAATTTGCTCAGTATGGACGTGTCCTTGATGCATATTATGATTTTAACGGAATCATTAAAGAGATGGAAAATTATGATATTCCGGAGGATGTAGTATATGTACCATCTGTAGAGGCACTGGAGACAGGAAGAACTTCTATTAACCTGAAGATGCGTATGTTTGGCGAGATGCCGATTCAGATTGGATATTGCAATGGTAAGAATACCAAGCTGAATGCCGTAGAATATCACAGATCTTCTGAAGTGGACATTGCAATTACAGACCTGATCCTGCTTCTTGGAAAACAGCAGGATATCGAAGATTTTGTTCATTATGATACAAGCAAGATCGAAGCGTTTTTTGTTCCCGCAGGAACCGGAGTTGAGCTCTATGCGACTACTTTACATTACGCGCCATGTAATGCAGATGAGAACGGATTTAAGTGTGTCGTAGTTCTTCCACAGGGAACCAATACAGATCTGATGACCTGCCATAGCAAATCTTATGATGACAAACTTCTTTTCGCAAAGAATAAATGGCTTATCGCACATGAAGAAGCTGGAATCGAAGGTGCTGTTGTGGGATTAACAGGAGAGAATATTGATATAGCAAAATAGTCAGAAAAGGGAAGGGATTGTTTCACAACACGAAAAAGGTACATATGTTGTGAAACAGCCCTTTTTTATATGAGATGCCTGTGAATAAAAGATATGCTGATTTTATACCAGTTCTGCGATTCTGGATACTCCTACATAGATTTCAGATATTTTAAACCAGGTGCGATAGTCGACGGTTCCAGTTTGTGGCAGTCCGAATACCGACTGGAATACACGTACTGCCTCGGCGGTCGCCGGACCATAGATGCCATCGGCAGTGATTTTCGGAATGGCGGGGTAAGCACCTGCAATCACATTCAGCTGTTCCTGCATCTGACGGACTTTGTTGCCGGAAGATCCGATTTCCAGGGTGTACCCGGGCCAGGAAGAAGGAATGCCTGAGATGGCTTCGGCGGTATTGATATAAATGTCGTCTCCGTAATAATAACGCAGAATCTCAATGGCTGAATAGCCTTGTTCTCCAAGAGACATGCTGCCCCATTGTGTCATCCAGTCAGGACATTGAACCTGTCTGCCGTCGCAATACTGTGTCAGAATCGGCTGCCGTACATTTGGACGTGACAGATAATCTGCGAATAATTCGTCAACGATCAGAGAAATTGTATCATAAATATTTCTTTCTGGGATCCATTTGTGGTCGAAGGCAGTAGAAGAGGTAATGGTGAAATCATAGCCTTTGTTCCGGTACCACTCCGTATACACGCGATTCAACGTAAATGACATAATTGCCAGTACATTTGCCCGGATGGTATCAGCAGGCCAGGTGGCATAGATTTCACTGGAGGCGACATTTTTAATGTAATCTTTATATTTTACATAATAATTCCGTGCAGTGGAATCACGTGGACTGCCGTCATGTACAACGATGTATTCCGGAACTACGACACGGCTTAAGACGATCTCGCCGGTTTCGTTAGTAGGCTTTATCTCTTCTTCCGGTATTTTCGCTGGATATGTTCCATATAATGTATGTGCAGGGATGACAAATACTTGTTCGGATGGTGTAGGGGTATCCATCGGTTTTAAGGTTACATTTTGAATTGCAGTGACTGTCGGGAGAATTTCTGTTCCTGCGATGCTGATCGGCTCGAATCCGGGAGCTGAAATATCAAGCGTATATTCGGAATAAGGCTGTTCTTCGTTCTGAGAATTCAGACTGTAATCAAGTGGGGGTGCGGCAAGTTCGATCGTTTCCGTCTGGCCAGAGGAATCCGTATGAATTTGTTCTAATTGACTGTCCGGGACTCCGGTGTAGGAGATGGAGATCGTGGCATTTGCAATTGGATAAGATGTAATGTCGGATGTAATATTAATCTGCAGCCGCCCTTTATCAGGGGTGTCCTGCAAAGTGGCATTTATTGTATTCATATAAGTACCTCATAGAGACTTCGGTCATTCTTATCATATGAAAAGATTAAGAAATGGTGACAGAAATGAAAGAGCATAAATCATAGAGCTGCAGTTGTATATTATGCAGGAACTGGATATAATAGTTGTAGTTTTTACATATAGGAGTGTTTATGGGAAAGAGGAAGAAAAAAAGCTGTTCTGTTTACATCTTGTCATGTATGCTTTTTCTTTTCTGCCTGGTCTTAATTGCAATAGGATTTACCGGGAAAAGTCATGCGGTGATTTCGAGATTTCAGGAGCAGTTTCAGAAAGAAGAAATTCCATATCAGACTACAGATGAGATTTCCAGAGAGGAATTAGATGGAAAATATTATTATCAACAGCTTGGCGCGGATGAGAAGACGGTTTATCGGGAAATCCTGCAGGGGGTGCAGGAAAATATAGAAGAAATTTATGTGCATGCGTCGGATGCTAAGAAGACCAATACATTATTTCAGTACGTTATGAAAGATTATCCGGAGATTTTCTGGTGTAATGGAACTACGACTTCTACTGTATATAAGGGGGAAGAAGGTGAGACATACACGGTACTAGAACCGGTATATTTGTACGATTCGGAAAGAAGAAAGGTAATGGAACAGGAAATCCGGGATGCTGCTGAGCAGTGTATTGCAGAGGTGCAGGAAACTGCTGGAGATTATGAAAAGATCCTTTATGTCTATGAATATATTGTAAATCTGGTAGAATATGATCAGGAAGCTTCGAATAATCAGAATATTTACAGTGTGCTGGTTAACCACCGCTCCGTGTGTGCAGGTTATTCAAAAGCAACGCAGTATCTTCTGGAGCGTATGGGAGTATTTTGCACGTATGTTACAGGTAAGACAACGGATGGACAGAGTCATGCGTGGAATCTGGTGAAATGTAATGGTGATTATTATTATGTAGACACTACCTGGGGAGATCCGGTGTTTCAGGAATCGGAAGGAGATTCGGATAGTGATCAGAATCATATCAGTTATGATTATATGTGTTGTGACGAGGAAGAACTTTTCCGGACACATATACCGGATTCGGATATTTTGTTCCCATCCTGTACAAAGATGGATTATAATTACTATGTTGTAAATGGAATGTATTATAGAGAATATGATAGTGAAGAAATATTAAAAAGTATGAATGAGACGATATGGGCTGGAGAGAATCCCACGGTGCTTAAATTCTCGGATCATGATGTTTATGCAAAAGCACATGATGATATTTTCCAGAATCTCATTAAGACTGCAGCCAGGAATCTGGCAGATTATTATCAGATGTCAGAAGTAAAATACCAGTATCTGGATGATCCAGATCTTAATAAAATTACAATATATTGGCGATATCGATAAGCGCATGGATGATGTCGGGCTTTCATATGGCAGGATGCATAAAGTTATATGAAAATAAAAAATACACGTTGAAAAACATCATATTTTGTAGTATAATTTTAACAATTTGTGGAGACAAAGATTGTCGATGAATCTATATACTAACAAGGCAGTTGTGTGCTTGCACAAACTGCCTTTTTTTTGGAAAAGACACAGTTGTCTGTACAAAAGTAAAGGAACAGGAAGGGAAAAGGTGAATATATGAAAGCATTTCTTATATTAGAAGACGGAACCGTCTTTACCGGAACCAGTATCGGTTCGACAAAAGACATGATTAGCGAGATAGTGTTTAATACTTCAATGAC
>JALEKG010000067.1 GCA_022769185.1 Dorea sp.
TCACCTGCAACACATAATCTTGCATACGACAAAAATGGGGATGATGTGATTCAATTAGCATTTGAAGTAGATAATGATTCTCTGGAAGCGGCTGTGAACAGTATCCGTGCATTAAAGATGCTTGGCTCAAATATCTCCATGCCAAATAAGACTGTGGTTCATAAATATCTGGATGAAGTGGATGAGGCGGCAAAACTTTGCGGTGCAATTAATACAGTTGTGAATACGCGTGATGCGAGTGGACAAGTTACTGGCAGATTAAAAGGATATAACACGGACGGTATGGGATACTGGAAGGGAATGAAAGAAGAAGGAATTGATTCTAAAGGAATGAAGATGGTTCTGATTGGAACCGGAGGGGCTGCCACAGCAATTGCTGTCCAGGGAGCTTTGGACGGAATTGCAGAATTACATATCTTTAATATCAAGGATAAATTTTATGAACGTGGAGAAAAGAACGCTGAGAAGATTAACAATCATACAAAATGTAAAGCAACAATGAATGATCTCGCAGATCAGGATCTTCTGAAAGAAAAAATGTGGGAAGCAGATATCTTCTGTGATGCAACGGGTGTCGGTATGCGTCCTTTAGAAGCACTTTCCAATATTCCAGATCCATCTTTTTTTCATCCAAAGCTGATTGTAACAGATACTGTGTATGTTCCGCGTGAGACTGTAATGATGCAGCAGGCCAAAGAAGCAGGATGCCAAAAAATCCTTAATGGGATGAACATGATGCTCTTCCAGGCATTGATTGCAATCGAGCTTTATACAGGAAAGACAACAGATGTAAAATATATGAAAGAAAAATTAAGAATAGAGTCATAAAGGAAAAGTAGAGAAACTGGGGCAGTGATGCATGAGTTTTGCATCACTGCCCCAGTTTGCATCCAGAACTTAAAAAAATCAGAAAAAATCTGGGAAAAGTGGAATGTTTCATTAGACGGATTATTTTACATAATGGATATAATCTGTTTTCCGGGGTTTGGCTTCCGGCACAGCATCTTTCGGATAACCCAGAATGCAGTGGCCGATGCCTTCATAGTTACCTTCGATTCCCCATTCTTTCAGAAGAGCTTTCCCTTCTTCGGATTCAAATTCTTCTTTCGCACGATGGATCCAGCAGCTGCCAATTCCCAGAGAATGTGCGGCATTCATAAGATTTCCCATAACCAAAGAGCCATCATAGAGATAGGTAGGAAGATTTTTATCGGCCAGTACGACAAGTACAATCGGTGCGCCGTAGAAAGGATCCATATCTGTTCCCATAATACCGGCATTCATCTGAGAAAGTTTGTCACGAGTTTCTTTATTGGTGACAGCTACGATGATCGGAGATTGCATGCCCCGGCCTGTTGCAGCATAGGTTCCAGCTTTTAAAATTTGATTCAGGTCATCTTCTGGTATCATGTCTGGCTTGTAAGCACGAATGCTCCGGCGTTCTGTCAGGGTTTTGATCGCTTCGTTCATTGGAATTCCTTCTTTCTTAGTTAATCGCTTTGTAGGTTTGAATACAAATATTATAAGTTGATTATAGTATAGTAGGAGAAATTTCGTATGTCAATTCGTTATCATTTGTTGACATTTTTGGACAAAGGTGATAAAAATGTACTATATGAATAACAAGACTTGATAGAGGCGCGGAATTCATGAATACTGTCATGCAAGAGTCTGGGGAGATTTACATGACAGGAAAGGGAAAGCCGCCGAAGGATCAGCAGATTTCCCCTTATGCTGGTTCTGGGACGCAGCAGAAGATGCTGCGGACTGTCACACCAGTGGAGCGCTATCGGAGCCATCATAGTATATAGTATTATTATATTGTATTGATGATTCTGCCATGAGCGCACCCATGAGTGTTGTTCATGGTATTTTTATACTTATAATTTAAGAAGGAAGAGAAAGGAAATCTATGATGAGAGGAAATAAAAAAGCGGTCTGGGGTATTCTTGCAGTACTGTGTACTCTGGCCTTTAGCTGTATGACAGCATTTGCAGCGGATGAGGCAGCAGAATATGTTCCCAATATGTATGCAACTTTCTGGTCTTTGGTTCCACCGATTGTTGCGATCGTTCTTGCATTGATCACGAAAGAAGTATACAGTTCTTTATTTGTAGGAATTTTAATCGGAGGAATCTTTTATTCGAATTTTGCATTTGAAGCGACGGTTACTCATGTTTTCAAGGACGGTATTGTAGGAGTGCTGTCTGATAGTTACAATGTAGGTATTCTGGTATTTCTGGTGGTTCTGGGAATTATGGTATGTATGATGAACAAAGCCGGTGGTTCCGCAGCATTTGGACGTTGGGCGAGCGTACATATTAAGACGCGTGCAGGGGCACAGCTTGCTACGATTCTGTTAGGAGTACTGATCTTTATTGATGATTATTTTAACTGCCTTACTGTAGGAAGTGTTATGCGTCCGGTAACTGACAAGCATAATATTTCTCGTGCAAAACTGTCGTATCTGATTGATGCAACAGCAGCTCCTGTATGTATCATTGCCCCGATTTCATCCTGGGCAGCAGCAGTAACAGGGTTTGTAGAAGGAGAAGATGGATTTTCCATTTTCATTCGTGCGATTCCGTTTAACTATTATGCAATTCTGACAATCGTGATGATGTTGACAATTGTTCTGTTAAATATGGATTATGGTCCGATGAAGCTGCATGAGAGCAATGCCGTAAAGGGTGATCTTTATACGACACCAGATAGACCATATGCGAATGCAGAAGAAGATATTGATGAAAGCAAAGGCGGCGTAATCGATCTGGTATTCCCGATTATTGTGTTGATTGTTTCATGTGTCATTGGAATGATCTATACTGGCGGATTCTTCTCTGGAACAGGATTTGTAGAAGCATTTTCTAATAGTGATGCTTCTGTAGGCCTGATGCTTGGAAGTTTCTTCGCACTGGTAATTACGATTGTATTTTATGCAGTCCGCAGAGTATTAAAGTTCAGTGAATCTATGGCTTGTATTCCAGATGGATTTAAGGCTATGGTGCCTGCAATCTTGATTTTAACATTTGCATGGACATTAAAAGCAATGACGGATAGTCTTGGAGCCGCAGAGTATGTTGCAGCTCTTATGGATCGTGCAGCAGGTGGACTGGTAAATCTGCTTCCGGCGATTATCTTCCTGGTAGGATGCTTCCTGGCGTTTGCGACCGGAACATCATGGGGAACATTTGGGATTTTGATTCCGATTGTTGTAGCTGTATTCCAGGGAACAAATGAGACGATGATGATTATGTCTATTTCAGCATGTATGGCAGGAGCTGTCTGCGGAGATCACTGCTCACCGATATCCGATACGACGATTATGGCTTCTGCAGGTGGACAATGTAACCATGTGAATCATGTAACGACACAGCTTCCATATGCGATTACAGTGGCAGCAGTATCATTTGTGACATATGTGATTGCAGGATTTGTGCAGAATGCATTTATCTGTCTTCCAATCGGAATTGTACTGATGATTGGTACATTACTTGTAATCCGTAAGGTGAAAGCGGATTCGTAAATAAGACTTTCAAAGCGGCAGCATATTGCTGTCGCTTTTTTAATGCAGAATAGTGGGAAAGGTGTTATAATAGAACTCATACAATTCGGCCATAATAGGTATTGTGGTCGAATTATGTTTGTATGAATGGTGCGGCATAACGAACTGGGATAGCCGAACCGGAACGGAAAGGAGAAATTTTAGAGTTTATGAGTGTCAAAGATCTTAATGCTTATGAATGTTTGATGGAAGAAGAGCTTAAGGGAATTAAAGCAAAAGGAAGTCTTTTAAAGCATAAAAAGAGTGGGGCGAGAATTCTTCTGATAGAAAATGATGATGAGAATAAGGTGTTTAATATCGGATTCCGGACACCACCGTCTGACAGTACAGGGGTTCCGCATATTATGGAGCATTCTGTATTGTGCGGGTCTAAGAATTTCCCGGCAAAGGACCCGTTTGTAGAACTGGTAAAGGGATCATTGAACACATTTTTGAATGCGATGACTTATCCGGATAAAACGGTGTATCCAGTCGCAAGCTGTAATGATAAGGATTTTCAGAATCTGATGCATGTATATATGGATGCTGTTTTCTATCCGAATATTTATCGGCATGAAGAAATCTTCCGTCAGGAAGGATGGAGCTATAAGCTGGATTCCATAGATGACAAGCTGGAGTACAATGGCGTCGTATATAACGAGATGAAGGGGGCTTTCTCTTCGCCGGAAGGGGTTCTGGACCGGGTAGTGTTAAATACCCTGTTTCCGAATACTTCTTATGCTAATGAATCTGGTGGAGATCCGGAAGAGATTCCGAATCTTACGTATGAGCAATTTCTGGATTTTCATAGAAAGTACTATCATCCATCTAACAGCTATATTTATCTGTACGGGAATATAGATATGGAGGAGAAGCTGGACTGGCTCGATAAGGAGTATCTGAGTCATTTTGATTATGATCCGGTGGATTCAGAGATTCGCTTTCAGGAACCATTTCAACAAATGATAGAAAAAGAGATGCCATATTCGATTGCCAGTGATGAATCAGAGGAGGACAATACTTATCTTTCATACAGCAAAGTAATTGGAACCAGTCTGGATAAGGAGCTATATCTGGCATTCCAGATTCTGGATTATGCGCTTCTTTCTGCTCCGGGAGCGCCTCTTAAGATGGCACTGACGGAAGCCGGAATCGGAAAAGACATTATGGGGTCTTATGATAATGGAATCTATCAGCCGATTTTTTCAATTATTTCGAAAAATGCGAATCTGGAACAGAAAGACGCATTTGTGAAAGTGATTGAAGATACCTTGCGGGACATTGCAGAGAACGGAATGGATAAAAAAGCACTGGAAGCAGGAATTAATTATCACGAATTCCGCTACCGGGAAGCCGACTTCGGAGGATATCCGAAAGGACTGATGTATGGCCTTCAGATTATGGACAGCTGGCTGTACGATGATGAGAAACCGTTTATTCATATAGAAGCAATTGATACATTTGAATATCTGAAAAAACAGGTGGATACCGGTTATTTTGAGGAGTTGATCCGTAAGTATCTGCTGGATAACCAGCATGGTGCAATCGTAATCATTAAGCCGGAAAAAGGACGTACTGCCCGCATGGATAAAGAACTGGATGAGAAGCTTCAGACTTACAAAGCAAGCTTAAGCAAAGAAGAACAGGAGAATCTGGTGCAGTGTACGAAGAATCTTGAAGAATATCAGTCTGCTCTGGATAAAGAGGAAGATCTGGAGAAGATACCGGTTCTGCGAAGAGAGGATATTTCGAGAGAGATTGAGCCTATCATCAATGAAGAGATGAAGATTGCCGGTATTCCGACAGTATTTCATGAGATTGAGACAAATGGAATCGGATATGTAGACATCTTGTTTGATATGTCAGGTGTGGAAGAGGAGCTGCTTCCTTATGTCGGAATTCTGCAGTCAGTTCTCGGAATTATTGATACCACACACTACAAATATGGAGAGCTCTTTAATGAGATCAATGTCCACACTGGTGGAATAGGAACTTCTCTGGAATTATATGCTGATGTGACCAGAGTACGCGAAAAAGAATTTAAAGCAACCTTTGAGATGAAAGGGAAAGCCTTATATGAGAAACTGCCGATTGCATTTGAGATGATGAGTGAGATCCTGACGGAATCAAAATTGGATGATACCAAGCGATTGAAAGAGATTCTTGCGATGCTGAAGTCCAGACTCTTGATGAAATTCCAGTCATCCGGACATACAACAGCGGCACTGCGTGCCATGTCATATGCGTCGCCGTCTGCGAAGCTTAAAGATATGACAAGTGGAATTGAATTTTATGATAAGGTTGCGTATATTGAAGAGCATTTCGAGGAAGAGAAGGAGAAGCTGACACAGATTCTGACGGATCTATCCAGACGGCTGTTCCGTGCAGATCATATGATGATCAGTTATACTGCAGCTAAAGAAGGGCTGAATGGTATGGAGGAAATGACAGAATCCATGAAATCCAGGCTTTTTAAGGGACAGGTAGAAGAGACCAACTGCGTGATCCATTGTGAAAAGAAAAATGAGGGATTTAAGACGGCTTCCAAGGTTCAGTATGTGGCAAGAGTCGGTAACTTTATTGATCATGGAGCATCTTACAGTGGAGCTTTACAGATTCTGAAAGTTATCTTAAGCTATGATTATCTGTGGCAGAACATTCGTGTAAAAGGTGGAGCTTATGGATGTATGAGCAGCTTTAATCGTATCGGGGAGGGATATTTTGTATCTTACCGCGATCCGAACCTTCAGAGAACAATGGAAGTATACGAGGGTGTTGTGGATTATCTTGAGAATTTTACTGTCAGTGAACGAGATATGACCAAATATATCATTGGTACCATGAGTAATATTGATCAGCCCATGACACCGTCTGCCAAAGGTGACCGATCTATGAATCTTTATATGAATAAGGTAAGTGCTGATATGATCCGAAAAGAACGTCTGGAGATATTAGAGGCAGGACAGGATGATATCCGCAGGCTTGCAAGAGTAGTGGAAGCTGTGTTAAAAGCAGACCAGATCTGTGTCATTGGAAGTGAAGATAAGATTGAAGAAGCAAAAGAGATGTTCCAGACCGTAACCGGTTTTTAAGAGGAGAATGTATGAAAAAGGATTTTAAATCAGGATTTGTGACGTTGATCGGACGTCCAAATGTGGGAAAGTCCACATTGATGAATCAGCTGATTGGACAGAAGATTGCCATCACATCAAATAAGCCGCAGACAACAAGAAACCGGATCCAGACTGTGTTAACTACAGAGGAGGGTCAGATCGTATTCGTGGATACACCCGGAATTCACAAAGCGAAGAATAAACTGGGCGAATATATGGTAAATGTTGCTGAGCGAACATTGAATGAAGTGGATGTGATCTTATGGTTGGTGGAACCGACCACTTATATTGGAGCTGGTGAGCAGCATATTGTAAGTCAGCTAAAGAAGACGAATACGCCGGTCATTTTGGTCATTAACAAAATAGACAGTGTGAAAAAAGAAGAAGTGCTTCCTGCAATTGCGGCATATAAGGATACCTACGATTTTGCGGAGATCGTGCCTGTATCTGCAAGAAATGGGGATAATACGGATGAACTGGTGAAAGTGATCATGAAATATCTTCCGTATGGACCGCAGTTCTATGACGAAGATACAGTAACAGATCAGCCGGAGCGGCAGATTGTTGCAGAACTGATCCGTGAAAAAGCCCTGCACTGTCTGCAGGATGAGATCCCTCATGGGATTGCCGTCGCAATCGACAGCATGAAGATGAAGAATAAAGTCATGCATATTGATGCAACGATTATCTGTGAACGAGATTCACACAAGGGGATTATTATTGGTAAACAAGGAAATATGTTGAAAAAGATCGGCAGCACTGCGCGTTACGAAATCGAAAAAATGCTGGATTGTAAGGTAAACTTAAAAATCTGGGTTAAGGTGAAGAAGGACTGGAGAGACAGTGAATTTCTGATGAAAAATTTTGGATATCGGGAAGACGAATAAAAAGGAACACACATGGGAGAACCTAATCCTAAAGGCGAAGGATGAGGTGATTCTATGGAAGAATACTGGAACCGTTTTATGGAAACGGGAAAGATAACAGATTATCTGTATTATAAGGAAACGGTAGCCAATGTATCTGCTGTCTGCTGTGGAATCTGCGGAAAAACAGCGGACAGTAAAGATACAGGCTGCTGTCATGAAGGTGAAGCAATTGGTAAATCAGATTACACTGACTGGCATGGTGCTGGCAGCGACACCGATCGGTGAATATGACAGAAGAGTGGTAATTCTGACGAAAGAAAGAGGAAAGATATCAGCATTTGCAAGAGGGGCCAGAAGAACAAACAGTGCACTTCTGGGAGTGACGAGTCCTTTTTCTTTTGGGGAATTTACAGTATATGAGGGGCGGACATCCTATACATTGGTGTCGGCCTCTATTTCCAATTACTTTCAAGAACTTCGTACAGATGTAGAAGGCGCTTATTATGGATTTTATTTTATGGATCTTGCAGGGTATTATGCAAGAGAAGCCAATGATGAGACCCAGCTTTTGAAGCTTCTTTATCAGACATTTCGTGCATTGACGAATCCGCATATTCCGGATAAATTGATCCGCTATATTTATGAATTAAAAGTGGTCGCTATAAATGGTGAAGGACCACAGGTATTTGAATGTATCATTTGTGGGGATAGAGATCGTGACAAGCTGTTCAGTGTCCGGAGGGGCGGGCTTGTCTGCAGGGAATGTGCCGGGCACGTTACAGATGGTGTTTCTCTGCTTCCGTCTACATTATATACACTTCAGTATATTGTCGGTTCCCCGGTAGAAAAGCTGTATACGTTCGTGGTAAAAGAAGAAGTATTGCAGGAGCTTTCTGAAATTATGGGCAAATATATGGAAGAATATGTAGGGAAAAGCTTCAAATCACTGAAAATACTGGAAACAATTGTAGAATAAAGCTTGAAAACAGCAGGGACAGACGGTATAATGGATTCAATTATCAAAATCAGAAGGGAATGGTGAGATATGGTAGAGAAGACTATGGACAAAATCGTAGCATTAGCGAAATCAAGAGGGTTTGTATATCCCGGATCTGAGATTTATGGCGGGCTTGCAAATACATGGGACTATGGAAATCTTGGAGTGGAATTAAAGAATAATGTTAAGAAGGCATGGTGGCAGAAGTTTGTGCAGGAGAATCCATATAATGTAGGTGTTGACTGTGCAATCTTGATGAATCCACAGACATGGGTAGCCAGTGGACATCTGGGAGGATTCAGCGATCCTTTGATGGATTGTAAAGAATGTCATGAACGTTTTCGTGCAGATAAGATGATTGAAGACTATGCACATGAGCATGGAATTGATATTGGCGACAGCATCGATGGATGGAGTCACGAACAGATGGAAGCATTCGTAAGAGATCACGAGATTCCATGTCCGACATGTGGAAAGCATAATTTTACAGAGATCCGTGAATTTAATCTGATGTTCAAGACTTTCCAGGGCGTAACTGAGGATGCAAAAAATACGGTTTATTTAAGACCAGAGACTGCACAGGGAATCTTTGTAAACTTTAAGAATGTACAGCGTACTTCCAGAAAGAAGATTCCATTTGGTATCTGCCAGATCGGTAAAACTTTCCGTAATGAGATCACACCGGGTAACATTCCGTTCCGTACCAGAGAATTTGAACAGATGGAATTAGAGTTTTTCTGCGAACCGGGAACAGACCTTGAATGGCATGCATACTGGAAGAAATACTGCCTTGACTGGCTGAAGTCTCTTGGTATTAAAGATGAAGAATTACGTCCGCGTGATCACTCACCGGAAGAGCTTTGTTTCTACAGCCGTGCGACCACAGACGTAGAATTCCTCTTCCCATTTGGATGGGGTGAATTATGGGGAATTGCTGACAGAACAGATTATGACCTGACTCAGCATCAGAATGTATCTAAGCAGGATATGTCTTACTTTGATGATTCAAAGAACGAGAAATACATTCCTTATGTAATTGAACCTTCCCTTGGAGCTGACCGTATGGTACTTGCTTTCCTGTGCAGCGCTTATGATGAGGAAGAACTGGAAGGCGGAGATATGAGAACTGTTCTGCACTTCCATCCTGCACTTGCTCCGGTTAAGATTGGAGTGCTTCCACTTTCCAAGAAGTTAAATGAAGGCGCAGAGAAAGTATATACGCATCTGTGCAAGAAATATAACTGTGAGTATGATGACCGTGGAAATATCGGAAAACGCTACCGTCGTCAGGATGAGATCGGTACACCGTTCTGTGTAACATACGATTTCGAATCTGAGACGGACGGAGCAGTAACAGTCCGTGACAGAGATACCATGGAGCAGGAAAGAATTAAAATTGAAGATCTGGATGCTTACTTTGAGAAGAAATTCGAGTGGTAAAAGAAATTATTTACAGGAGGGCCCGGCAGAATCTGCCGGGTCTGATTTTGTGAATTTATTGTCGTAATATCCAAAAGCTTCCTGAAATATGTTGTCTATGATGGGCGGTAGTGTTATAATTACAACGGTAAATAAAAAAATTGCTGTCAGGGGAGACAGCAGGGACGGGAGGTCATAAAGTGAACGAAAACAAAGATGGATTAATGTGGGCATTAGTAAAAGAAAAGCCTGAGGAAGGCCTGTGGATGAAACGGGTTCCGATTCCTGAAGTAGGACCGAATGATGTAAAGATTAAGATTCACAAAACGGCAATCTGTGGGACAGATGTGCATATTTATCAGTGGAATGACTGGGCACAGCATACAATTCCGGTTGGATTGACAGCCGGACATGAGTATGTTGGTGAGATTGCAGAAGTTGGTGCAGGAGTACAGGGATTCAAGGTGGGGGACCTGGTATCCGGAGAAGGACATATTACTTGTGGAAAATGCAGAAACTGTCTGGAAGGTCACAAAGAGAACTGTAAAGAAGCCAAAGGAGTTGGGGTAAATCGAAATGGTGCATTTGCAGAGTATCTGGTAATTCCTTCTTCCAATGTTTGGCCGTGTAATCCGGCGATTCCGGAGGAAATGTATGCGATTTTTGATCCGTTTGGAAATGCGACACACACAGCTCTTTCTTATGAAGTGCTTGGTGAGGACGTATTGATCGCAGGAGCAGGACCGATTGGATGTATGGCAGCAGCAATTGTAAAATTCTCAGGTGCAAGACATGTTGTAGTGACTGATATGAATGATTATCGTCTGGATCTGGCAAAGAAGTTAGGCGCGACCAGAACGGTAAATCTGAAAGAAGAAAAGCTGACGGATGTTATGAAAGAAATCGGTATGACAGAAGGTTTTGACGTAGGCCTTGAGATGTCAGGTTCTCAGGTGGCTCTCCGTGATATGATTCACAATATGAAGCACGGTGGAAAGATCGCGCTTCTGGGACTTCAGAGAACTGACGCTACTGTAGATCTTGAGACAGTTATCTTTAATGGGCTCAGCCTGAAAGGAATCTATGGACGTAAAGTATGGGATACTTGGTATAAGATGTCAACAATGCTTCAGGCAGGACTCGATATTTCTCAGATTATTACACATCATTTTGATATTAAAGATTACCAGAAGGGCTTTGACGCTATGATCTCTGGAAATTCCGGAAAAGTCATTCTTGACTGGGCACATATTAATGATTAAATCTGAATGGGGAAAGAAGGAATCGATAATAATGGCACGTAAAAATGATATTTTAAACATTTATACAAAAGAAGTAGAAGGAATCAAAGAAGCGGGATTATTCAAAGGGGAAGCACCATTTGTGTCTCCGCAGGGAGCAAGAGTAAAAATGGAAGACGGAAGAGAACTTCTGTGTATGTGTGCAAATAACTATCTTGGACTTGGTGACAGCCCGCGCCTGATCGAAGCAGCCAAGAAAACATATGATGAAAAAGGATATGGAGTTGCATCTGTACGTTTTATCTGCGGAACACAGGATATCCATAAAAAGCTGGAGAAGAAGATCTCTGAATTCCTTGGAACTGATGATACAATTCTGTATTCTTCCTGTTTTGATGCAAATGGTGGATTATTTGAGACAATTCTGACCGCAGAAGATGCAGTCATCAGTGATGAACTGAATCATGCTTCCATCATTGATGGAGTACGACTGTGTAAGGCAAAACGTTTCCGGTATAAAAATAACAATATGGAAGACCTGGAGGCCAAATTAAAAGAAGCAGATGAGGCCGGAGCAAGAATTAAATTAATTGCAACAGATGGAGTTTTCTCCATGGATGGTATTATCTGTAATCTGAAGGGAGTCTGTGATCTGGCAGACAAATACAATGCACTGGTCATGGTAGATGACAGCCATGCAGTTGGATTTGTAGGAAAGACTGGACGTGGAACTGCAGAATATTGTGGAGTAGAAGGCCGCGTAGATATTATTACAGGAACATTAGGAAAAGCTCTTGGAGGAGCATCCGGCGGATATACATCCGGACGAAAAGAAATCATTGATCTTCTTCGTCAGAGAAGCCGTCCGTATCTGTTCTCTAATTCTCTGGCCCCGGCAATTGCAGGTGCAAGTATTGAGATGTTCAATATGCTGGAGGAAAGTACAGAGCTTCGTGACCACCTGGAAGAAGTGACCGCTTACTATCGGAAATTGCTGGTAGACAACGGGTTCGATATTATTCCGGGAACTCATCCATGTGTACCGGTTATGCTATATGATGAAAAGACAGCAGCTGAGTTTGCAAAACGTATGATGGAGAAAGGCGTATACGTTGTAGCATTTTCTTATCCGGTTGTTCCGAAGGGAAAAGCAAGAATCCGTACACAGGTATGTGCAAGCCATACAAAAGAAGATATCGATTTCATTGTGAAATGTTTCATAGAAGTCAGAGAAGAAATGGGATTGAAATAATATGAGATTGTGCAGTATGTAACTAATGGAGAAAGTGTTACATACTGCATTGGTTTGTGATATAATAACGGATAGATTCATTGTGAAAGGAGACTTAGTGTCATGGAGAGGAAAAATGTATGGAAGACATATGATTCCGTGCAGGAAAACAAGTTGGAGCAGATTAATGCCAAATATAAAGATTGTCTGGATGCAGGAAAGACAGAGCGTGAATGCGTAAGTCTTGCTGTAAAAGAGAGTGAGGCCAGAGGATATCGTAATCTGAAAGATGTAACAGGTCCATTAAAAGCTGGCGATAAAGTGTATGCTGTTTGTATGGGAAAGAGCATTGCGATGTTCAATATTGGAAAACAGCCGCTTGAAAATGGTATGAACATTCTGGGAGCACACATTGATTCTCCAAGAATTGATATAAAGCAGAATCCATTGTATGAGAGCGATGAGATGGCATTTTTAGATACCCATTATTACGGAGGTATTAAAAAATATCAGTGGGTGACCATTCCACTGGCACTGCATGGTGTGATCGCAAAAAAAGATGGTACGGTTGTAAATGTAAGTATTGGAGAAAAAGAAGATGATCCGGTATTTGTTGTGACAGATCTTCTGGTACATCTTGCAGCTCAGCAGATGGAGAAAAAGGCCAGCGCAGTGATTGAAGGTGAGAAACTGGATCTTCTTTTCGGAAGCCGTCCGATCGCTGAGGATGCTTCATTGGAGGAAGAAGAGAAGGAAGCTGTAAAGGCAAATGTTCTGAAGATTCTTACAGAATATTATGGAATGGAAGAAGAAGATTTCGTTTCTGCGGAATTAGAGATTGTACCTGCAGGAAGAGCAAGAGACTGTGGAATTGACAGAAGTATGGTACTTGCTTACGGACAGGATGACCGTGTGTGTGCATTTACATCATTATTCGCAATGCTGGATGTGGAAGAGGTTGACCGGACTTCCTGCTGTATCCTGGTAGATAAAGAAGAGATTGGAAGTGTCGGTGCTACTGGTATGCAGTCCCGTTTCTTTGAAAATGTCGTTGCGGAGCTTGTGGCTCTGACAGGTGGGGAATCTGAACTGAAAGTACGTCGTACACTTCAGAATTCCAGAATGCTTTCTTCTGATGTAAGTGCAGCTTTTGATCCGATGTTCCCGGAAGCTTTTGAAAAGAGAAGCACTGCTTTCTTCGGAAAAGGACTGGTATTCAATAAGTTTACCGGAAGCCGTGGAAAGAACGGATCCAATGATGCGAATGCAGAATATCTGGCTAAACTTAGAAATGCAATGGATAAAGATGATATTGCTTATCAGTTTGCAGAGCTTGGAAAAGTAGATGTTGGCGGAGGCGGAACGATTGCTTATATTATGGCAAATTACGGAATGGAAGTAATTGACAGCGGTGTTCCGGTACTGAGCATGCATGCCCCATGGGAAGTGACCAGCAAAGCAGATATCTATGAAGCGTACAAGGGATATATGGCATTTTTAAGAAACATTTAGAAAATATGCTGATTTTTCAAAAAACCGTGTCTGTGAAAGGCACGGTTTTTTTGTGCAAAATGCCCGGAAATACTGGAAAAATTCGGTGAAAACTTCAGGTGCAACTCTTGACGAATACTGGTAAAAACAGTAAAATGAATGTGCGACTTAGAAAATTTTGTTTTAGGAGGTCATGACAAATGGCAAAATGGGTTTATATGTTTACAGAAGGTAACGCAACCATGAGAAACCTTCTTGGTGGAAAAGGCGCAAACCTTGCTGAAATGACAAGCTTAGGTCTTCCAGTACCACAGGGCTTCACAATCACAACAGAAGCTTGTACACAGTACTATGAAGACGGAAGAACAATCAATGACGAGATTATGGAACAGATTATGGAAGCTATTGATAAGATGGAAGAGATCACAGGTAAGAAATTTGGTGATACAGAGAATCCACTTCTTGTTTCCGTACGTTCTGGTGCAAGAGCTTCCATGCCAGGTATGATGGATACAATCCTGAACCTTGG
>JALEKG010000084.1 GCA_022769185.1 Dorea sp.
GGAAGCTCCGGCCGGGGATGCCGATCTGGCTCGGCGGCCCGGAGGTGTCTTATGATGCGGTGGATGTGCTGGGCCGCCTGCCTCAGGTGAAGGGAGTTATGAAGGGCGAGGGTGAGGAGACTTTTGCCAGCCTCTGCAGGATCTATCACCCGCAGGAAGGAGACAATGCGATAGCCAGTGTGGATTGTGCCATAGCCAGTGTGGATGATGCTCTGGCGGAGGTGGCTGGAATTTCGTTCCGCCGTGAGGATGGCGGGATCGTAGAGAATCCCTGGCGTCCGGTGATGGATCTGAGCAGGGTTCCTTTTGTGTATCATCATATGGAGGATTTTGAGCATAAGATTGTCTATTATGAGACCAGCAGGGGCTGTCCGTTTTCCTGCAGTTACTGTCTGTCGTCGGTGGATAAGAAGCTCAGATTCCGGGACCTGGAGCTGGTGAAGCGTGAGCTTCAGTTTTTCCTGGATCATAGGGTCCCGCAGGTGAAGTTTGTGGACCGGACGTTTAATTGCCGGCATGATCATTCGATTGCGATATGGAATTATATTCTGGAGCATGATAATGGAATTACGAATTTTCATTTTGAGGTGGCGGCGGATCTTCTGAATGAAGAGGAGCTTCAGATCCTGGAGCGGATGCGCCCGGGGCTGGTTCAGCTGGAGATCGGCGTGCAGTCTACGAATCCGGAGACAATATGTGCGATCCGGAGGAAGATGGATTTTGAGAAAGTGTCTGAAATTGTAAGACGGATTCAGGATATGGGAAATATTCATCAGCATCTGGATCTGATCGCAGGTCTGCCTTACGAGGATATCGCAAGTTTTGCCCGCTCATTTGATGATGTCTATGCATTGAAGCCGGAGCAGCTGCAGCTGGGATTTCTAAAGGTGCTGAAGGGTTCTTATATGGAAGAGCATCAGCGGGATTATGGCCTGGTCCATAAGGATCGGCCTCCATATGAGGTGCTGTATACGAAGTGGCTGTCGTATGAGGATGTGATGCGCCTGAAAGGAATCGAAGAGATGGTGGAAGTGTATTATAACAGTCGTCAGTTTACGCATACGATGGATGCGCTGGAACAGGAATACGATTCGGCATTTGAACTGTATGACAGGCTGAGTGATTTCTATGCAGAGAAAGGATATGGTAGTATCCAGCATAAAAGAAGCGCCCGCTACGCCATTCTTTTAGAATACATTGCAAAATATTTCCCAAAACGGGAAGAATATTACCGGGAGAAGTTAACGTATGATTATTATCTGCGGGAAAATGCAAAGAGCCGCCCGGAGTTTGCCGGCGAATACCGGGTGCCGAAAGAGGTGGCACGGGCTTTTTATGAAAATGAAGAGAATTGCCGCAAGTATCTGCCGGGCTATGGGGCCTACGATCGGAATCAGATGCGTAAGATGACCCACCTGGAATATTTTGCGCTGGCAGAGGAATATATTTTGTTTGATTATATGGAGAGAAATCCATTGAATCAGGAAGCTCGTGTCTGTAAACTGGGCTTAATATGAAGACGAATGTAAAGACCATATAAAGGAGATTGGGACGGCCGTGAAGAAGAGAACAAAAGAGATCCTGAACATTCTGGATGAGCAGTATGGGACGGAATATGTCTGTTATCTGAATTATGAGACGCCCTGGCAGCTTTTGATTGCAACGATGCTGAGTGCGCAGTGTACGGATGCCAGAGTCAATATTGTGACGAAAGATCTGTTTCAGAAATATACTTCTGTCGATGCATTTGCGGATGCAGACTTAAAAGAACTGGAACAGGATATCAAACCGACCGGATTCTATCACAATAAAGCGAAAAATATCATTGCGTGTATGAGAAAGATCCGGGATGAATTCGGTGGGGAGGTGCCGCATGATCTGGAAGATCTGAGGTCGCTTGCAGGTGTCGGGCGAAAGACAGCAAATGTGATCCGGGGAAATATTTACCATGATCCGAGCGTGGTCGTGGATACACATGTGAAACGGATCTCGAACAGGCTGGGACTCACCAGGAATCAGGAGCCGGAGAAGATAGAGTTTGATCTGATGAAAGAACTGCCGAAAGATCACTGGATCTTATATAATATCCAGATCATTACATTCGGGCGTACAATTTGTACAGCAAGAAATCCAAAATGTACACAATGTTTCTTGCAAAAGTACTGTAAAGAGTATAAAATGTAAAAAATATAGATTAGTAGAGTGAAAGAAGGAAGTAATCTATGAATTTTAATAATAGAAAGACCAGGCGGATAATCGCAATTGTGATTATGGTTGTGATCGTTGCTATGATAGCGACCATGATTATTCC
>JALEKG010000069.1 GCA_022769185.1 Dorea sp.
TTGCACTTCTCCTGCACATCCCGGATACAACCGTAAGGAGAGTTTTATGAAGTGGGTCAAAAAGAATCGTTCGACAATTATACTTGTGCTAATCTTTATCGTAGGCCTCTCCTTACTGCTGTATCCTTCCTTAAGTGATTATTGGAATTCTTTTCACCAGTCCAGAGCGATCGCGACCTATGCGGAAGCGGTGGCAGATCTGGATGATGTGGATTATGAGAAGATGTGGCAGGAAGCAGAGGAGTATAATGAACAACTGAAGAATAAGACAAACCGCTGGACCATGACGGAGGAGGAAGAGGAGGAGTATAACCGGATTCTGGATGTTGGTGGAACCGGGATTATGGGATATATTGAGATTCCGAAGATTAAGGTGTCTTTGCCGATCTATCATGGAACGGATGAGGGAGTGTTGCAGATTGCGGTGGGTCATATTCCGGGGTCTTCTCTCCCGATCGGAGGGATGGGAACGCATAGTGTTGTTTCGGGACACCGGGGACTTCCGTCAGCGAAGTTATTTACGAATCTGGACGAGCTGAAGGAAGGGGACATCTTTATGATCCGGGTGCTGGATGAGACACTGACTTATGAGGTGGATCAGATCCGGATCGTGGAGCCGGATGATCTGACGAGTCTGGAGATTGATCCGGAGCAGGATCTGTGTACGCTTGTGACTTGTACTCCGTATGGAGTGAATACACACCGGCTTCTGGTGCGGGGACATCGAATTGAAAATCTAAATGATGATTCGATCCGTGTGACAGCGGATGCGATGCAGGTGGATGAGATGCTCGTGGCGACTGCGGTAGCTGTCCCGGTATTATTGATTTTGTTCGTCTGGGTTATGGTACATGATCGGAAACGAAAGAAATAGAGATTGAGATCTGATTCTGGAGGAAAAGGAGGAGATAGAGTGGAAAAATGGAAGAAGGGTCTATGGCAGAAAATCTGCCGGTTATTATGTGCCTGTCTGATCATGCTGCTGTTGCCGTTGACAGTGTGCGCTGCCGGGGAGAGTGATGATACGGAAGCAGAGGATACCAGCCTGACCATACATTATGAATTAGGAGCGGGAACATTTTCATTTTATAAAGTCGCGGCCTTTTCTGAAAATGGAGTATTTACTTTAGAAGATCCGTTTGACGGATATACTGACGAAGTAGATGCATTAAATCATCTGGAAGATATGGATAATGAAGCGTGGCAGGAGCTGGCTTCTACATTGGAAGTAATTGTGGAACGTGATTCAATAGAGTCTGTTGTCCAGCTGGAGACGAATGCAGATGGATCTATTATATGTGAAAATATCCCGAAAGGTCTGTATCTGATTACTGGTGAGACGACACAAGATGAGCAATACATCTACACCCCGAATCCGATTCTTGTGACGGTGCCGAATCGTGATGTGGATGGAAACTGGAATTGTCATGTGGTCATTGAACATAATAAGACCGGGAAAGAAGAGATTCCGGAAGGACCGGTATCCTATGAGGTGGTAAAGGTCTGGAAGGATACTGGCTATGAGAAGAAACGTCCGGAAAGTGTTACCGTAGATCTTCTGCAGGACGGCGATGTGTATGAGACTGTAACTTTGAATCAGGAAAATAATTGGAGACATACCTGGAAGGAACTTGAGGCGGGGCATGAATGGAAGGCCGTGGAACAAAAGGTGCCGGATGGTTATACCATGACCAGCACGCAGGAAGGCAGTACATTTGTCATAACAAACACTTACAAGAAACCAGGAACAACGGTTCCCAATACGAACACGAACACCAGGCTTCCGCAGACCGGACAGCTATGGTGGCCCGTACTTGTTATGACATTCCTCGGAATCGTGGCATTTATGGCAGGATGGGTGTTAAGAAGAGAAAAAGATGATTAGGCGTTTAGGCGTGAGAGTAATACCGCTGCATACAAAAGGATAAATATCCGGCATGCAGCGGTCATTTCTTTTTGTAATAAAAAACAATTGCGATATCTTTACCTGTATGTTAATATATATTCATCCAAAGATAATCAAAATAATTCAAACCAGCCTGTAAGGCTGTCATCGAGGAAATCCCTCAAAATTCAAAGATTAAAACAGAATAATGGTTTTGAGAGAACAGTCTTG
>JALEKG010000015.1 GCA_022769185.1 Dorea sp.
CTAAGCAAGTTGTGATTACATGCGGGGCAGGCTTCACTCATTTTTCTCTGTATCCCCCACATTCTCTCTACATTCTTCTCATATTCCGCCTGTGAATCCCATCCAAGGGGCAGCAACAACTTGCTTTTTCTTATTTGCCCCAGTTCATAAAATGGTTAATATCCAGATAGTCTGTCTGAAGCTTACGAAGCGATTCTTCTACTGATTTATTTCTGTTCGTCCACAGGTGGCACCATCTCTGCATAGGCCTTCAACATATCCGGCGTACTGTAATAATATCTCTCATTCTTGTGAAGTGCAGCAATCTCTGCCATTTCTGAATCATCCAACGTAAAATCAAACAGATCAAAGTTTGCATGGATATGTTCTGGATTCTTCGATCCCGGAATCACTACATTTCCCGCCTGAATATGCCAGCGCAGAATAATCTGAGCATTGAAAATACAGGTTCTTCCAGCAGAGCTTTATCACCATGCCCCAGCGGATACCATGCCTGAATGATCATATCTTCATATCCTCCATTTTCTGATTTTATGAATTTATTATATGGCTGCGTATTTACTAATTGAAGTCTCCTTTGGTTTTTCAGTATATACCTTTCAGTTATAACAATACATTCCCGCTTCAGGCTTACAGATCCTGATTTGCCGTCCAAAGAATTTTTGCTATGCGGAGAATTTCTGTTTCTCCAATCCGTGTATCCAGTCTGATTTTAAATAGTATATCGTAAATATGATAGAACTTAAGGTCCAGGTGATCGGATATGCCCAAAATACCATATTTATTACAGGAATAAAGTGGATCGCAACCGTAATGTAACTGACGCGAATCAGACACCAGCAAACCATCATCACAACCATAGGAACTGTAGAACGTCCTGCGCCGCGCAGGATTCCGGCCATACAATGAGAATAGGAAAGTAAACAATAAAACAGTGAGATTGTTCTTGCCTGTGTTACGCCGAATGCGACCGCCTCTTCACTGCCACCGAATAATGCAAGAAGAGTGGGCGCGGTCGTATAAACAAGAAAGCCGATCAGTTCTGCAAGAGTAATGGAGCAGACAATTCCGAAGATCGCTCCCTTTTTGGCACGGTCGTATTGCTTTGCTCCCAGATTCTGGCTGATAAACGTCGTCATAGCCAGTGAGAAACAGGTTACCGGAAGGAAACCGAAACCTTCTATTTTTGAGTAGGAACCGCAGCCTGCCACAGCAAGGGCTCCGAATTTATTAATGTTTGACTGCACAAACACATTTGCTACTGAAATGATCGAATTTTGAATTCCAGTCGGAAGTCCGTTTGATATTATCT
This sequence comes from Dorea sp., assembly GCA_022769185.1. Classification (GTDB taxonomy): domain Bacteria; phylum Bacillota; class Clostridia; order Lachnospirales; family Lachnospiraceae; genus Dorea_A. Next base: position 1,313 of record JALEKG010000015.1, read on the forward strand.
GAGGCACCATCTTGCGATCAAGCCGAATTTCTTTTAATGAAACGCGAATTTCTTCTGGATTATGCATGAGCTGACGCAGACATAAAAACGCACTCAAAAACTGAGAAATCGTGGTTGCGAGGGCCGCTGCTCCGACACCGAATCTGAACCCTGCAATTAGGATCAGATCCAGAATAATATTAGTGACTGAGGAAATGATCAGATAGATCAGTGGATGTTTGCTGTCTCCTAAAGCCTGAAGAATCCCCATGAAAAAGTTGTACATAACAAAGCCGAGGGCGCCGAGAAAATAAATCCTGAAGTATACCAGAGAGTTTACAAGCACTTCTTCCGGTGTGCCCATGAGTCGCAGAATCTGTGGTGCGGCGATTTGCCCGATCAGGGTAACGGCGACTCCGCAGCAAAGACCGAAGCCGATTGTCGTGTGGATCGCCCGTCTCAGTGCCTTCATATTGCCGGCTCCAAAGTATTTGCCGATGATAACACTTGCTCCAATGGAGACACCATTGAAAAGTCCGACAAGAAGTAAAATCAGACTTCCGGAAGAACTGACAGCGGCCAGTGCGTTGCTGCCAAGAAAATTGCCGACGATCAAAGTGTCGGCTGTGTTATAAAATTGCTGAAACAGATGCCCCCAGAAAAGTGGAATTGCAAAAAGCACGATCCTTTTCCAGATGGGACCGTCTGTCATGCGTGTTGAAGAAGAAATACCAGACATACCATAA
>JALEKG010000029.1 GCA_022769185.1 Dorea sp.
ACAAAAGTAAAGGAACAGGAAGGGAAAAGGTGAATATATGAAAGCATTTCTTATATTAGAAGACGGAACCGTCTTTACCGGAACCAGTATCGGTTCGACAAAAGACATGATTAGCGAGATAGTGTTTAATACTTCAATGACGGGATATCTTGAAGTGTTAACCGACCCTTCTTATGCGGGACAGGCCGTAGTTATGACCTATCCATTGATTGGAAATTATGGCATTACACCGGATATGGAGTCGAAAAAAGCGTGGCCGGATGGTTATATTGTGAGAGAACTGTCCAGAATGCCTAGTAACTTCCGCTGTGAGGGAACGATTCAGGACTTCCTTGAGAAACAGGATATTCCGGGAATCGCAGGAATTGATACACGTGCCCTGACGAAGATTCTTCGTGAAAAAGGTACTATGAATGGAATGATCACGACAAATGAGAATTATGATCTTGATGAGATTATTCCAAAGCTGAAAGCATATGTAGTAGGAGATGTTGTTTCTAAAGTAACATGTGAAGAAAAATATGTCTTGGAAGGTGATGGACCGAAGGTTGCTCTTATGGACTTTGGAGCAAAAAATAACATTGCCAGATCTTTATATAAACGTGGTTGTGAAGTGACGGTTTATCCGGCGGATACAACAGCGGAAGAAATCATAGCGTCAAATCCGGATGGAATCATGTTGTCGAACGGGCCTGGTGATCCGGAGACCTGCGTATCTATTATTCAGGAAATCAAGAAATTATACAATACAGATATTCCAATTTTTGCAATCTGCCTGGGTCATCAGCTGATGGCACTTGCAAATGGTGGAAAGACTTATAAGTTAAAATATGGACATCGTGGAGGAAATCATCCGGTCAAAGACTTAAGCAATAACCGTGTGTACATTTCTTCTCAAAATCATGGGTATGCAGTAGATGCTTCTACCATGGATCCGAATGTAGCAGTAGAAGCATTTATTAATGTCAATGATAAGACGAATGAAGGATTGTCTTATGTGGGAAAGAATATTTTTACTGTTCAGTTCCATCCGGAAGCATGTCCGGGTCCGCAGGATTCCGGTTACCTGTTTGACAGATTCATGGATATGATGAAAGGAGCAAAGTAATGCCTAGAAATAAAGATATCAAAAAAGTATTAGTAATTGGCTCCGGTCCTATTATCATCGGACAGGCAGCAGAATTTGACTACGCTGGAACACAGGCCTGCCGTTCTCTGAAAGAAGAGGGGCTGGAGGTTGTACTTCTGAATTCGAATCCGGCTACGATTATGACGGATAAGGATATTGCCGACCGTGTATATATTGAACCTCTGACAGTGGAAGTTGTAGAACAGCTGATCATAAAAGAAAAGCCGGACAGTGTGCTTCCGACTCTGGGAGGACAGGCCGGACTGAACCTTGCTATGGAGCTGGAAGAAGCAGGATTTCTAAAAGAGCATGGCGTACGCCTGATTGGTACTACGTCTGAAACGATTAAAAAAGCTGAAGACCGTCTGGAATTCAAGGCAACAATGGAAAAGATCGGAGAGCCATGTGCGGCGTCTCTGGTTGTAGAAGATGTGGAGAGTGGTATTCAGTTTGCTGAAAAGATCGGTTATCCTGTCGTACTTCGTCCGGCTTATACGCTGGGCGGAAGCGGTGGTGGTATCGCGCATGACAGAGTACAACTGGTAGAGATTCTGGAAAACGGACTCCGTCTTTCCCGTGTGGGGCAGGTCCTGGTAGAACGTTGTATTGCAGGATGGAAAGAGATTGAGTATGAAGTAATGCGTGACAGCGCAGGAAACTGTATTACCGTATGTAATATGGAAAATATTGATCCTGTTGGTGTTCACACTGGCGATAGTATCGTAGTGGCTCCTTCCCAGACACTGGGAGATAAGGAGTATCAGATGCTTCGTACTTCTGCGCTGAATATTATCAGTGAATTGAATATTACCGGAGGGTGTAATGTACAGTATGCACTGCACCCGGAGACATTTGAATATTGCGTGATTGAGGTGAATCCTCGTGTCAGCCGTTCTTCTGCGCTGGCTTCCAAGGCTACCGGCTATCCGATTGCCAAGGTTGCTGCGAAGATTGCACTGGGATACACACTGGACGAAATTCAGAATGCTGTTACAAAGAAGACTTATGCAAGTTTCGAGCCTATGCTGGACTATTGTGTAGTTAAGATTCCGAGACTCCCATTTGATAAATTTATCAGTGCAAAACGTACACTGACGACACAGATGAAGGCAACCGGAGAGGTCATGAGTATTTGTGATAATTTCGAAGGTGCTCTTATGAAAGCTATCCGTTCTCTGGAACAGCATGTTGACAGTTTAATGTCCTATGATTTTTCATATCTGAAGGGAGAGGAACTGTTAGAAGAACTGAAAGTAGTCGATGACCGCCGGATCTGGAAGATTGCAGAGGCAATCCGTCAGGGAATCGGCTATGATCAGATTCATGAAATTACAAAGATTGATAAATGGTTTATTGACAAGATTGCGATTCTTGTAGAAATGGAGCAGAAATTAAAGACACAGCCATTGAATGCAGAGACATTAAAAGAAGCAAAACGCATGGAATTTCCGGATAATGTAATTGCAGCTCTTACCGGTAATACTGAGCGTCAGATCCATGACATGCGTCATGAGTATGGAATTACAGCTTCTTATAAGATGGTAGATACCTGTGCAGCAGAATTTGCAGCAGAGACACCATACTATTACTCTGTATTTGGAAGTGAAAATGAAGTAGAAGAAACTTCTGGAAAGAAGAAAGTGTTAGTACTTGGTTCGGGACCGATTCGTATTGGACAGGGAATCGAATTTGATTTCTGTTCTGTACATTGTACATGGGCTTTTGCAAAAGAAGGATATGAGACCATTATCGTAAATAATAATCCGGAAACTGTAAGTACAGACTTTGATATTGCTGATAAGCTGTATTTTGAGCCATTGACACCGGAAGATGTAGAAAGTATTGTAGATCTCGAAAAACCAGATGGAGCAGTAGTACAGTTTGGCGGACAGACCGCAATTAAACTGACAGAAGCTCTGATGAAGATGGGAGTTCCGATCCTTGGTACTTCCGCAGAAAATGTGGATGCGGCAGAAGACCGTGAACTGTTTGATGAGATCCTGGAAAAATGCGGAATTCCGAGACCGACAGGTGGAACAGTATTTACCGCAGAGGAAGCGAAAGCAGTTGCTAACAGACTGGGATATCCGGTGCTTGTAAGACCTTCATATGTACTTGGCGGACAGGGAATGCAGATTGCAATCAACGATCACGATATCGATGAATTTATCGGGATCATCAACCGAATCGCACAGGATCACCCGATTTTGGTTGATAAATACTTACAGGGCAAAGAGATTGAGGTCGATGCGGTATGTGATGGAGAGGATATTCTGATTCCAGGTATCATGGAGCATATTGAGCGTGCCGGAATTCATTCAGGTGACAGTATTTCCGTATATCCTGCACAGAGTATTTCAGAGAAGACGAAACGGACGATTGAAGATTACACCAGAAAGCTGGCACAGTCTCTGCATGTGATTGGATTGATCAATATCCAGTTTATTGTGTGTGGAGAAGACGTGTATGTCATCGAGGTAAATCCTCGTTCCAGCCGTACGGTTCCGTATATCAGTAAGGTGACAGGTATTCCGATCGTTCCGCTGGCAACGAAAGTCATTATCGGACATAAGATTAAAGAATTGGGATATACACCTGGATTACAGCCGGAGGCAGATTATTTCGCAATTAAGATGCCGGTATTCTCATTTGAGAAGATTCGCGGTGCAGATATCAGCCTTGGACCAGAGATGAAGTCTACCGGTGAATGCCTGGGGATTGCAAAGACCTTTGATGAAGCACTTTACAAAGCATTCCTGGGTGCAGGAATCAAGCTTCCGAAGTTCAAAAATATGATTATGACTGTGCGTGATGCTGATAAGGAAGAAGCAGTGGAGATCGGACGCCGGTTCGAGAAGATTGGATATAAGATATTCGCAACTGAGGGCACTGCAGAGGCATTGAGAGCAGGCGGAGTAAAGGCAATGAAGATCAATAAGATTGAACAGGAATCTCCAAATCTGATGGATCTGATCCTTGGACATAAGATCGATCTGGTTATCGATACACCACCGCAGGGAGCTGACCACTCCAGAGACGGATTCCTGATCCGCCGAAATGCAATCGAGACGGGTGTCAACGTATTGACAGCAATTGACACCGCAAAGGCACTGATTACCAGTTTGGAAAACACAGACATCCAGAAGCTGACATTGATCGATATAGCGACCATATAGTAGAAAATGAGTTAAACCGCAAAAATTGAGGAAACTTAGTTTTTGCGGTTTTATTGTGAGTTTTACTCTGGAAAAATACTGAAGTAATAAAATTGTTTCTATAAAAAAGCAATAAAAAAGTTGACAAGCTTAAAATCTTATGATATTATACCAAGCGTTGTGCATGTAACAAAATTGTAATAATTGTAATAAAGTTGAAAAAACTGAATATACTTTATTAAAACAATGTTAATTCATTGCAACAAACAGGGGGTATAATAATATGATAAGACGTAAGAGACTGAAAAACTTGTTCATGCTTTATTCTGCATGTGCAGTCCTGGCAGCGGGATTTACCAGCCACGCAGCCTCTATACAGCCGGAAGTCAAAATTGTAGATACAAAAAATGAGAAGGAATCCGATCAGCAGTCTACTGTAATGCAGACAGTTTCCACAAGCCTTGCCGAGACAGCTGCAGAATCTGTAGAAGCACAACAACAGAAGATTGCTGAGGATATTGAAAGAAAAGAACAGGAAGCAAAAGAAAAAGCAGAGCGAGAAGCAGCAATGCGGCAGAATCAGGCGCTGCTGGCAGCGATCATTTACTGTGAGGCGGGGAATCAGCCTTATGAAGGACAGATTGCGGTCGGAGCAGTCATTATGAATAGAGTAAAAAGTAGTGCATATCCGAACACCATCGAAGGTGTGATCTATCAGTCTGGACAGTTCGGACCGGCAGCTACGGGATGGCTTGACCAGGTGAGAAATTCTGGAAGTTATACACAGAGCTGCATGCAGGCTGCTGTAGATGCACTGAACGGTGTGAATCCGATCGGCGGATGTCTGTATTTTGACCAGGGAGGCTGTGGCACGAAGATCGGTGCACATTATTTCCATTAAAAGAACGATATCTCAGCATACATGACAGAATGCAGAGATGAAGTGTTTCGATTTGACAAACAATATAGAAATGTATAGTATGAAAGAGCAGAGACCTGTTATGGTTTACTGCTCTTTATTATTGGTGACACGTTATCGTATTGCGGTGAGGAGAAACAAGAATGTATAAGATATTAATCGTAGAAGATGATATGACAATTGCAGGCGCTCTGGCTGCGCATCTGAAACGGTGGGATTATGATGTGGAGTATGTGACGGATTTTAAAAATATTATGGACTGTTTTCTGCGATATGACCCGCAGCTTTTGCTTCTGGACATTGTACTTCCGTTTTTTAATGGTTTTTACTGGCTGACCGCCAGAGAATATTATCGGATTGTCAATTAACGGCGGTTGACAAGGGGAGTACTTCGGAGGTATTGTTTTATCAGAAAAATAATTCTGATACGCAGCGTTCAGAAATGTGTGTCGGAAGGATCTGAGAATAAGGAGGAGTAATCAAAATGACAAAAGCCGGAGAAAGAGAATTGATAAAAGTAGAGAATGTAAATGGAGGAGCCGGATTTATTACGAAAGAGCCGCTGGTCTCTTCGGAAGAGGTTGGAGAGGCATGTAAAATGTATGCGAAAGTATCCCTGCTTCCAGGAAGTGAGATTGGATATCACGAACATCATGGTGAGACAGAATCTTACTTTATATTAACAGGAACAGGTCTTTATGATGATAATGGAACAGAATGTCCGGCGGAACCAGGAGATCTTTTCCTTTGTAAAGATGGAGCCGGACATGGAATCAAAAATACAGGCACAGAAGAGCTTTCTTTCATGGCATTGATTCTGAAAAAATAAAATAATATAATAGGAAGGGACCGAAGTGTGATATCTTACCTCGGTCCCTTGTCGTTACAGGCTACATAAGACTTTTGTCTAATTTAAATATTACAGATACTGAAAGATTTCCATCAGACGGTCATTGTCTTCTGGCATCATAATGCAGAATCTTACGTATTCACCTTCCAAACTTTCGAAGGAAGAGCAGTCACGTATCATCATATTGTTATGGATAGCGGCTTCAAATACATCGAAAGAGGTCAGCCCTTCTTTTAAAATACGAATCAGGATAAAATTCGCATAAGGTTTGTAGATCTTTAACGTACCTGGTTTTTGTGCCTCGATGTCTTCCAGTACCTTGCAGAGTCTGGTTCGTTCAGAATCAATCAGATGATAAGTTTTGTAAATGTAGTTCTGATCTTTCAACATCCGTTCTCCGGCATATGCACCTAAAGTGTTCAGACTCCAGGGATTCTGATGTGTCAGAAGAGCCTGTAAGAATTCTTCGTTGCTGGTAATGCCATAACCAAAACGTAATCCGGGAGCGGCGAAAAACTTGGAAACCCCCCGGATGACCATAAAGTTGTCATACTGAGGCACCAGAGGAACAGAACTGATCTGGGTACCTTCAGGAGCAAATTCTACGTAAGTTTCATCGATCATAACAAAAATATCATGTTCTTTACAGGAACGGATGATCTGCTCCATACCATCACGGCTGATAGCAGAGGAGGTTGGATTATTTGGATTACAGATAATGACCAGATCAATATCATCAGTCAGAGCTTTTTGAAAATCGGAAATATCCAGCGCAAAATCCAGCGATTCTTTCAGATTGTAATATTCCATGGTCCCGCCTACCAGAGAAAGCTCTCTTGCATACTCCGAATAAGTCGGACCGAGTACCAGCGCCTTTTTAGGAGCACGCTGACTGATCAACAGGGAAATCAGTTCTGTGGAGCCATTTCCAACTACAATGTGATGTGGATCGGCATTGCAGTAGGAACCAATAGTCTTTTTCAGGCTGGTGTAGTTACGGTCCGGGTAGCTGCTGATGATATCCAGATGTTCTGCAAGTTCTGCCTTGACTGTTTTTGAGATCCCAAGTGGATTTACATTTGCTCCGAACAGAACAATATCATCTTTGTTTAAGTGGTAATATTCTGCGATCTTTTCCAGATCGCTCCCGTGAAATTCAGGCTTTTTTTTCATTTTTTTCATCCTATCAATAGTTTTTTAAGAATTTGTATATCCGGCATTGCCTTTACTTGTTAAACAATGCTATAATTTATTATAGTATGTTTTAAGAAAAAAGCAACGAAAGAAGCAGGTGTAAGACTTGAAAAATAAAATCCAGAAATTTTCTAAAGGCGACTTTCAGTTAATACGACCTGATGTCATATTTGACGAAACAAATCTGGTTCTCGTTATAGGAGAAGGGGAAGTATACAGGGGAAGTTTTACAATGAAGGCGAATAATGGAGGAATCATACGGGGATTAGTATACCCGTCTTCTTTTCGTGTTCATTTTAAAGATCAGGGATTCGAAGGAAACCCTGCAAGAGTAGAATTCACATATGATGGACGTGGTCTGCGTCCGGGGCATGTAGAAAAAGGAAAATTTACCGTTGTATGTACTGGTGGTGAATATGAACTGTCGTTTACAGCTATCATTGAGAAACCATATGTTATGACAAGTTATGGAAAAGTACAGAGCACGGATGATTTCAGAAAACTTGCAATTAAGGATTTTTCGGAAGCCGGAAGACTGTTCCGTTCCAGAGAATTCTATGAAATTTTAAAATATGAAAATGAGCGTACGTTCTATCTGTATGATAATATGCGGAAATGGTCACTGAGTGAGCAGGCAATGGAAGAGTTTATGGTAGGAATTAAACAGAAGGAGTGTATTTTCCTGACATTGCCGGGAGAAGGCATGTTGTTTGAAGATCTGACTGAACCGACCAAGGGAACTCTGACCCTGATGAAAAATACCTGGGGATACATGCCGATCCGAATTGATACAATAGGTGATTTTCTTAAAGTTTCACGCCCTGAGATCAGTACGGAAGACTTTGTAGGAAATGTGTATGAAATTGAATATGTCGTTCGTTCGGAAAAACTTCATGGCGGCCGTAATTATGGAGCTCTCAGGTTTGTGACACCATACGAGACATTGACTTATGAGGTTGAAATATTACAGAATCAGGAATATGATGAAAATCACAGAGTCCCTGAACTTTTGATGGCTCAGATCATCAAAGAATATGTGGGATATGTAGCTGAGAGGATTGAACTGAATTACTGGGTTGACAGTGCAATTGAAAAGATGGTTGCACTCAGAAAACTGGATCCACTGAATGAATTATATCAGCTCATGCAGGCTCATATTTATATGATTGGAAATAAAACGGAAGAAGCGAAATGGATTCTAGAAAACTATAACTACAATCGGTTTGCAATTGGAAAAGATCCTATGACAAATTGCTATTATCTTTATCTGACTGCGATTGTCAGGGGGAAGGGAAACCATGTTGACCGTGTCCTTGATGAGATTGGTAAGACGTATACCCGTCATCAGGATTCCTGGCCGTTGCTTGCAATGATTATGGATCTGGAACCACGATATAGGAATCCTTATAAGCGTCTGGAAGTACTGGAACAGCAGTTTCAGTATGGGGTTCATAATGTATTATTTTATCTTCAGGCTTATCTTTGTTATCAGGAGAAGCCGACATTACTAAAGAAGCTTGGCCCATTTGAAATCCAGGTTCTGAATTTCGCGGCGAAATATCGACTGATGACCAAAGAACTGGCCCTTTATGTGTCAAATTTTGCCAGTCAGCAGAAAAATTACAGCGATGCGATGTTTCGAATATTGGAACGTATCTATAAGATGTATAGCGAACCAATGATTTTGAATACGATTTGTACACTTCTGATTAAAGGGAATAAGACGCAGAAGAGGTATTTTACATGGTATCAGCAGGCAGTAGATATTGATCTTAAGATTGCTCAGCTTTATGAATATTACATGATGACGATCGATGAAAACAGTTCTCATGGTCCTCTTCCCAAGACGATTCTTTTGTATTTTATGCATGGGAATTCATTGAACTATAAAAAAGCTGCTTTTTTATATGCAAATCTTGTGACATATGAAGAACAGGCAGGAGATCTGTATCTGAATTATCGTGAGCAGATGGTGGCGTTTACCTGGGATCAGCTTAAAAAACGCCATATTACAGAATCTTTACGAATTCTCTATAAAAGATTCTGCAGGGAAGAAGAGATGACCGCGGACCGAATGGAAGCAATGCGGGATATCTGTTATTCTTATGGGATTACTACGAAAGTTCCAAATATGAAATGTGTCCTGATTATAGAAAAGGATGGAAGTATCCGGCAGAGAGTGCCTTATGATGAAGAAGACGGAGCTGTCATTTATCTTTATGACAAAGAATCCAGAATCGTATGGGAATCTGTAGAGGGAAGACATTATACGGACTCCATTCCATATGAGACCAGGCGGCTGTTTTATGAACCAAGATTTCTGGATATGTGCCGGAAGTATGCAGCGTCTACCGGATTCTGGAATCAAGAAAATGTGAAAGAAGAACCGAATTTTGATAATGTGCTGGTGAAAGGAATCGACGCATTTGATGAAAAAGAGGTCTTCAGCATGTGCAGCAAACGCATCAGGGAAGATAATTATGAGGAAGATGAAGTACTGAATTATTTTTGCTTTGAACTTTTTAAGAGACAGCAGTATGATAAAGTGACTTTGATGTATCTTGCGAATTATTATTGTGGTGCGACCAGCGATATGAAACGGTTGTGGAAGGTTCTGCAAGAATACGGTATTCCATCTTATAAAGTGGGAGAACGCATCATTACACAGATGGTATTTTCAGAGACTTTATTTGATGAAGAGGCTGTTTTTGAAGATTATTATCTATCGGATAATGCATATTTCCGATTGAAGCAGGCATATCTGGCTTATGTCTCCAGAGAATATATTGTACTGGGAAGAGAATTGAAGAATTCTGTTTTTGAGATGATTGCTAATGAATGTGATAAAAAAGAAGAATTGCCGGATATCTGCAAAGTAGCTTTGTTAAAATATTATTCTGAACGGGATTATACGGAAGAGATGGAAGTTGTCCTGCATCAGGTACTGAGAGAAATGTGTGAGAAACAGATGATCTTTCCTTATTATTTGAATTACAGGGAAGAATGGCTCAGAGAACTTCAGCTTTATAATAAGGTTATGATTTCTTATCAGGCGAAACCGGAAGGAAAGGTTAAACTTTATTATAAAATGAAGCGGGGAAACCGGGATGAACTGGGGTATCGTGTTGAAGCTTTGATGCCGATGTATGGTAATCTTTATGTAAAGCAGTTTGTTTTATTTGACGATGAATCTGTCACATATTATTTCCAGGAAACAGTAGATGGAGATGAGATTACGACAGAAAAAACAGTACTGACGAATGAACACGATAGGAAAAAAGCCGGAAAATTTGAAAAACTAAATAAAATGACTCATATGGAACCGGCGGCCAGAAAGCAGGCGATGTTAGAGTATCAGGAAGAAGAGCTGATGGCAGAACAGTTGTTTAAACTATGTTAGGAGAAAGGAGGATATGATAATGCGGAAAGGAAGTATACTGGGATATGATCTGAATGAAAAAAATTGTCAGATCAGTTATTATGATGAAGCAAAAGAAGAACCTGAGACAATGGAAGTCGCGGCGGATAATTATCAGATTCCTCTGATGCTGGGATATTATAAGGATCACTGGGTTTATGGCAAGGAAGCAAAACGTCTTGAGACGCTCCATGAAGGGGAAATGATTTCAAATCTGTTTGAAAAGGCTGTCTGCCGGAAAAAAGTGAGGGTCGGAGAACGCGTTCATGATGCGGTGTGGCTTCTTGCAAAATTTGTAAGCCTGACGCTGGAGGAATTTGAAAATATTAAATATATTACATTTTCAGTTCCCTATACAAATGTTGATATGTCAAAGATGTTGAAGGGAATTGCAAGACATATCGGGGTTCAGAAAGAATGTGTATATGTTCAGGATTATAAAGAAAGCTTTTGCCAGTATATGTTTTATCAGCCTAAAGAATTGTGGCAGTATGAATCCGCTCTTTTCTTCTGCGATGCAAAAGAAATCCGGGCATTTATGTTAAGAAGACTGAATGCAGTTAATGGTAAGGGGCGGGAGCTTTTTGTGACAGTCGATGAGGTTGCAAGAGCACATATGAAGGAGCTGGCCGCAATATATCCTGTATTGAATGTAGATAAAGCTAAGGACGCGGATGACAGATTCAAGACTTTTATTCAGGGGGTATTTGATAAAAAAGTAGTTTCTTCAGTGTATCTGACGGGAGAGGGATTCGAAAATAACTGGTATCCGAATTCGTTAAAAGTATTATGTAATGGTCGAAGAGCTTTTATTGGAAATAATCTATATAGCAAAGGAGCATGTTATACTTCCATGCGCCGGTGTATGGAGTATGATGAGGGACCGATTTATCTGGATGAGACAAAAATGACAGAGCAGATTTGTCTTCGTATGCGTGTCCGGGGACAGGAAGGATGGTATCCGATTGTTTCCTGGGGGACGCAATGGTATGACGCTGACGGCCAGTGGGAAGTGATTCTGGAGGATACTTCAGATATTGAAGTTCATATTGAAACACTTGCAGGAGAGGATCTTCAGGTTGAAACAGTCTCTCTTGAAGGGCTTCCGGAGCGAAGAGATTATTCTCTCAGACTTCAGATTGAGGTAATGTTTATCGATGAAAGGACCTGTAAATTAATCTTCAAAGATGTTGGATTTGGTGAATTTTATCCGGCATCGGATTTTCAGGTGGAAAAGGTATTACATTTAGGAGGAATCAATGGGCAGTTTAATTCTATGTCATAGAAAGCGGGCCAGACGCCCCTTTGAGATATCGAGAGTCCATATGCGGATCTATACAATTGAGGAGTTATGCTATTATATCTGTAATAATTTGTATTTGATTGATTATACAATTGTAAATGGACAGTTATGCAGCTGGGTTGAGGATGAACTGGCTCTCCCGAAATTAGGAGAGAGTCTCCGAGAAAAGTTGAGAAATAACTGTTCGATGGAAGATTTTATTCTGACAATCCTGAAAGAGTCTAATATCTATGCGGCGGCAGATATTAATAAAATTCAGAATGTGCTGGAACATCTTCAGAATCAGAAGGACGTGGAACGTACAAAATATAAGGCTGACAGCCTTCAGAACAGCGGAGAATATGAGACCGCGATTCTGGTCTATCAGTCTATTATTTATAAGGATTGGGATGAATCTGTGAGTAAAAAGTTTTACGGACAGGTATATGCCTGCATGGGAGCGGCATATGGTCATCAGTTTTTGTATGAGGAAGCTGCTAGAGCATATCAGGAAGCGTATCGGATCTGCGAGCAGCCAGAGATGTTGAAGGCATATCTTTACTGCTGTTACCGTGCTCTCCCGGAGAATGAATACTTAAAAATGCTCTCGGGAAATCCGGTCTATCTTAGTATGGGGACCATGATCAAAGATGATGTTAAGAAAGTACAGAAGAAATTGGAAATAGATGCTTCGGAAGAGCAGCTTTTACAGTGGAAAAAGGATTATCGCAGGATTGACAAAAGCAGAGAAATGTGCTAATATAACAGAGCGTTTTAATGTGGTAAAGCGGTCAATTGTTAATTTGATAAAAATAATTGAGGCTCACATTAATTGTATAACAGGAGGAAGCAATTATGAAAAAAAGATTAGCTTTAATTCTCGCTTTGGCGATGATGGCGACAACTGTTTTGGCAGGATGTGGAAGCAAGGAAGATACTTCTGATGCGGATGAGGGTGCAAAGACAGAGGATGCTCAGGAAGTAGATGGAGATAATGATGATACGACTTTTGTCGTAGGTTTTGACGCTGCATTCCCACCATATGGCTACAAAGATGATAACGGAGAATATGTTGGATTTGATCTTGACCTTGCACAGGAAGTCTGTGACAGAAATGGATGGGAACTGGTAAAACAGCCAATTGACTGGGATTCTAAAGATATGGAAATTGAATCAGGAACAATTGACTGTATCTGGAATGGATTTACAATGAATGGTCGTGAAGATGATTATACCTGGTCAGAAGCATATATTGATAATAAGCAGGTTGTAGTTGTAAGAACAGATTCTGGTATTGAAAGCTTTGATGATCTTGCAGGTAAGCTGGTAGAGGTTCAGACAGATTCTTCAGCACTTGCTGCACTTCAAGAAGATCAGAAGGCACTTGCTGATACTTTTGGCAATCTGACAGAGATCGCAGAGTACAATACAGCGTTTATGGACCTGGAGTCTGGCGCCTGTGATGCAATTGCAATGGATATCGGTGTTGCATATTATCAGATTAATTCCAGAGAGAATTCTGGCGATTATAAGATTCTGGATGAGGAGATTTCTTCTGAACAGTATGGTATTGGATTTAAAAAAGGTAATACTGAATTAAGAGATAAAGTACAGGCAACATTAGATGAGATGGCAGCAGACGGAACGATTGAAGAGATTGCTGAAAAATATGCTGATTTTGGTGTGCCGGGATCACTTTGTATTGGAAAAGATGAATAAACAGTGATATGAAAGGAAGGGGCCGGCCCCGCAAGGGGACTGGTCCTTTCCTTATGTTACCATGTATGCAATAAAAGGTCCGGTAGATCTTTTTAAGTCGTATCCTGGTGGGATGTTATATAATACATTGGAGGAAAACCAGATGGATGTTGGAACACTTATTAGAGAACTTTGTAGTGGAATGTTGATTTCCATAGAAATCTTTGTATTGACGTTGGTATTTTCATTACCTCTCGGGCTAATCGTGTCTTTTGGAAGAATGTCGAAAATTGCACCAATTCGTTGGCTGACCAAGATATATATATCCATTATGAGAGGAACTCCGTTGATGCTGCAGCTGATGGTTGTATATTTTGGGCCATATTATATTTTTGGAATTCGGATCTCCAGTGGTTATCGCCTGACGGCGGTTTTAATTGGATTCGCAATTAATTATGCTGCATATTTCGCCGAAATATACAGAGGGGGAATAGAGGCGATTCCTGTTGGCCAGTATGAAGCTGCAAAAGTTCTGGGTTATTCCAAGACACAGACATTTTTTCGGATTGTATTTCCTCAGGTGATAAAACATATTCTCCCGCCAGTTACAAATGAGGTAATTACACTGGTAAAAGATACTTCTCTTGCATTTGTGCTTGCGGTTACAGAAATGTTTACCATGGCAAAGCAGATTGCAGCAGCACAGACTTCCATGGTTCCATACATAGCAGCAGGTATTTTTTATTATGTGTTTAATCTGATTGTTGCTGTCGGAATGGAAAAAATAGAAAAGAAACTGGATTACTATCGATAGGAGGAAGATGTCATGAGTCTGTTAGAGATGAAAAATATTAAGAAAAGCTTTAACGGAGTGGAAGTGTTAAAGGATATTTCCCTTACGGTAGAAAAAGGAGAGGTACTGGGAATTATTGGACCGTCTGGCTCAGGTAAGTCTACACTACTTCGGTGTGCGACAGGGCTTGAAACAGCGGACGGAGGTGAGATTCATTATGAAGGAACCTTTGGACTGGTGTTTCAGAATTTTAACCTGTTTCCACATTATTCGGTAATGAGGAATATTACAGATGCGCCGATTAAGGTTCAGAAACGCGAGAAAGAAGAAGTATACCGGGAGGCAAGAGAGCTTCTTCGAAAAATGGGATTGGAAGATAAAGAAAAGGCATATCCTTATCAGCTTTCAGGTGGGCAACAACAGAGAGTTTCCATTGCAAGAGCGCTTGCAATGAATCCAGATATTCTGTTTTTTGATGAACCGACTTCCGCACTTGATCCGGAACTTACTGGAGAGATCTTAAAAGTTATCAGGGAGCTTGCAATTGAGCATATGACGATGGTAATTGTTACCCATGAGATGAATTTTGCGAAAAATGTATCTGATCATATTATATTTATGGATAATGGTTATATTGCGGTTCAGGGAACTCCAGAAGAAGTGTTCAGCTCTTCAAATGAGAGAATGAAAGAATTTCTCGGAAAGTTTAATGATTAATGAATCACATATATTTATAAGCTATACTAATAAGCGAGTTTGAAGAAAATTAATGTATCAGGATAAATACAAGGCAGATGGGAATATTGCTTTTCCTTCTGCCTTGTATTATACTGTTATGTGATAAGGTTTGCCGCTGGATCAGGCGGGAATCGTTTTTGTATCTGTAACATTGTATTGTCAGATATTGAAAAAGAAGGAGTCTGCATTTATGAATGAGTTTGAAAAGATAACAACAGGTATGGGAGAGGAATGCGGAGTATTTGGTGCCTATGATATGGACGGGGGTGACGTTGCACCTTCTATATATTATGGGCTTTTTGCGTTGCAGCACAGAGGACAGGAAAGCTGTGGAATTGCTGTAACAGACACTTTTGGGGAGAGAAAGATCCATTCAAAGAAGGGACTTGGTCTGGTGAATGAAGTTTTTGATGAAGAATCTCTTCAGGATCTGCAAGGAAATCTGGGAGTGGGTCATGTGCGCTATTCGACAGCCGGGGGGTCCAGGGCGGAGAATGCAATGCCATTGGTTATCAATTATGTAAAGGGTGTGCTTGCAATTGCACATAACGGAAATCTGACGAATGCGATAGAACTTCGTCATGAACTGGAATATACTGGGGCAATTTTCCAGACAACCATTGATTCTGAAGTGATTGCATATCACATTGCGAGGGAAAGACTGAATGTTAAGAAAGCAGAAGATGCTGTAAAAAATGCGATGAAAAAGATTAAAGGTGCATATGCACTGGTTGTTACTTCTCCGCGAAAAATGATTGGAGCAAGAGATCCATTTGGTTTAAAACCATTGTGCATTGGTAAGCGAGATAATACGTATTTCCTTGCATCTGAAAGTTGTGCAATTACAGCGGTTGGAGCAGAATTTGTCCGCGATGTAAAACCTGGAGAGATTGTAAGCTTTACAAAGCATGGGATCAAGTCTGATATGTCTATGGCAATCAGCCCGAAGAAACAGGCAAGATGTATTTTTGAGTATATATATTTCGCAAGAATGGACAGTACAATTGATGACGTAAATGTATATCATGCCAGAATTCTTGCGGGAAATGCATTGGCTGATTCTTATCCGGTGGATGCTGATCTTGTTGTTGGTGTTCCCGACTCCGGTCTGGTGGCTGCAAAAGGATATTCCGAAAGATCCGGAATTCCATATGGTATGGCTTTTCATAAGAATAGTTATGTCGGAAGAACTTTCATCAAACCAAAACAGAGTCAGCGAGAAAGCAGCGTTAAGATCAAACTTAGCGTGATTGAGGAAGTAGTAAAGGGAAAACGGATTGTCATGGTTGACGATTCTATTGTACGAGGTACTACCTGTGCAAATATTATTAAGATGCTGAAAAAAGCAGGAGCAAGGGAAGTGCACGTAAGAATCAGTTCGCCTCCGTTTTTATATCCGTGCTATTTTGGAACAGATGTGCCTTCAAATGAACAGCTGATCGCGCATTCCCATACAACAGAGGAAATACGCGAGATGATCGGAGCGGATTCTCTGGGGTATATGGAAGTTGAAAAATTAAAAGATATGGTGGGAGATCTTGGGTATTGTGATGCGTGCTTCACAGGAAATTATCCGATGGAAGTGCCGGGAAAAGATATCTCACTTGCCTTTGAATAAAATATGATGAACAAGGAGAAGAATATGAGTAACGATAAGTACACAAGCCCACTATCAGAACGTTATGCAAGTAAGGAAATGCAGTATATTTTTTCGCCAGATAAAAAGTTCCGTACATGGAGAAGATTATGGATCGCACTTGCTGAGACTGAGAAAGAGCTGGGGCTTCCGATTACAGATGAACAGATTGCAGAACTTAAGGAACATGCGGATGATATTAATTATGATGTTGCAAAAGCAAGGGAAAAGGTAGTGCGTCATGATGTGATGTCACATGTATATGCATATGGACAGCAGTGTCCAAAGGCAAAGGGAATTATTCATCTGGGTGCAACATCTTGTTATGTAGGGGACAACACAGATATTATTCTGATGTCTGAAGCTCTTGAAATTGTGAGAAAAAAACTGATCAATGTAATTGCAGAGCTTGCAAAGTTTGCAAATGAATATAAAGATCTGCCGACACTTGCATTTACACATTTTCAGCCGGCACAGCCTACAACAGTAGGAAAGCGCGCAACGTTATGGATGCAGGAATTTATGATGGATCTGGAAGATCTCGAATATGTGAAGGGAAGCTTAAAACTTCTTGGATCTAAAGGTACGACTGGTACTCAGGCAAGTTTCCTTGAATTGTTTGACGGAGATCAGGAGACGATTGATAAGATCGATCCGATGATTGCAAAGAAGATGGGATTTGAGACATGCTATCCGGTCTCCGGACAGACCTATTCCCGGAAAGTGGATACCAGAGTTCTGAATGTGCTTGCCGGCATTGCAGCAAGTGCACATAAATTTTCTAACGATATCCGTCTTCTTCAGCATTTGAAAGAGGTGGAAGAACCATTTGAAAAGACACAGATAGGATCTTCAGCAATGGCATATAAGAGAAATCCTATGAGAAGTGAGCGTATTGCATCCCTTTCCAGATATGTTATGATTGATGCACTGAACCCTGCGATTACATCTGCGACACAGTGGTTTGAGAGAACGTTGGATGATTCTGCGAACAAACGAATGAGCGTGCCGGAAGGATTTCTCGCAATTGATGGTATCCTGGACCTTTGCCTAAATGTAGTAGATGGTCTGGTTGTGTATCCAAAGGTAATAGAAAAACGCCTGATGTCAGAACTTCCGTTTATGGCAACGGAAAATATTATGATGGATGCAGTAAAAGCCGGAGGAGACAGACAGGAATTGCATGAGAGAATTCGGGAGCTTTCTATGGAGGCTGGACGTAATGTGAAAGAAAAGGGTCTTGACAATAATCTTCTGGAACTGATAGCAGCAGATCCTGCGTTTAATTTATCGCTGGATGAACTTAAGAAAACCATGGATCCGTCAAAATATGTAGGTCGTGCACCGGTTCAGGTAGAGTCATACCTGAAAAATGTTGTAAGTCCTATGCTGGAAGCTAATAAAGAGATTCTTGGAGTAAAAGCAGAAATTAATGTATAAAAATGCATAAATTTTACCTTTTTGTATTAAAATGCAAGAGCGAAAATCAAGCGTATTTTCGCTCTTTTTATTTATACTATTGGGAAAAATAAAATAGATAAATGGTAAAAATGACGAAAAATAATTAAATGAAAGATAAAATGTAGTTAATGTTGAATAAAATATGAAATGATGTTATTATAGAAACATACAATTTCGTTATTCAAAATATCTATATTACAAAAAGGGGGACGTTGCATGGAAGCAGCATTAAACAGTTTTTTTTCAACTATGGGAAGTTACCTTTCTAACTACATTCTGATTATAATGCTTCTTGGAGGCGGTATTTGGTTTACTGTCAAACTTGGGTTTATTCAGATAAGAGGTTTCAAAGAAGGAATGCGGAGAACCTTTGGGGGGCTCTTCGGCAAAAAAGGAAAAGCAGGAAAAGAAGGTATGTCTTCATTCCAGGCATTGGCGACAGCTATTGCAGCACAGGTAGGTACCGGTAATATTGCCGGTGCGGCAACGGCACTTGCAATCGGCGGCCCAGGAGCAATCTTCTGGATGTGGATCGCTGCATTTCTTGGTATGGCAACTATTTTTGCTGAGGCAATCATGGCTCAGAAATATAAACAGGTTGGAGAAGATGGTGTAGTTACCGGTGGACCGGTATATTATATCAAAGCAGCATTTAAGGGATCTTTTGGAAAAGTTTTAGCAGGCATTTTTGCAGTGCTGATCATTTTTGCTCTTGGTTTTATGGGAAATGCCGTACAGTCTAACTCTATCGCATCTGCATTCCATACCGCATTTGGTGTTCCGCAGTGGATCATGGGTCTTTTGATTGCGATAGTTGCGTTGTTTATATTCCTGGGAGGAATCGAACGTATTGCTAAAATTACGGAAACAGTTGTTCCGCTTATGGCAGCATTATACATACTTGGTTCTTTGATTGTTATTATTTACAACTTTAAGGAAATACCATATGCATTCTATTCAATTATTGTAGGTGCGTTTGCTCCGTCTTCAATTGTTGGTGGTGCAGCCGGTGCAACAATAAAACTTGCCTTGACGAAAGGTGTTGCGCGTGGATTGTTCTCTAATGAAGCAGGTATGGGTTCCACACCTCATGCACATGCAGTTGCAAAAGTAGATCATCCGGTTGAACAGGGATTCGTTGCAATGATCGGTGTATTTATTGATACATTTATTATTCTGAATCTTACAGCTTTTGTAATTATTACAACACACTCTATTCCGACAGGACTTACCGGAGCAGAGCTTAGCCAGTATGCATTCTCAACATTGTTTGGAAAAGGTGGAGATATCTTTATTGCGATTTGTATGCTGTTCTTCGCATTTTCAACAATTATCGGATGGTATTTCTTTGGTCTGGCAAATGTAAAGTATTTGTTTGGCGCAAAAGCAGTAAAAATTTATGCGATATTAGTAGCAGCTTGTGTATTCCTTGGATCTTTGGCAGAGGTAGAGCTTGTATGGACAATGCAGGATTGCTTCAACTCTTTGATG
This sequence comes from Dorea sp., assembly GCA_022769185.1. GTDB lineage: Bacteria > Bacillota > Clostridia > Lachnospirales > Lachnospiraceae > Dorea_A. The sequence goes on from JALEKG010000029.1 coordinate 19,765, forward strand.
GTTATTCCGAACATCCTGGCGCTGTTTGCTCTGACTAAAGTGATTAAGAAAGTACATGATGATTATTTCCAAAATTTTTCGAAAAAAGCGAAATAATTAACAAACAGTGAAAGTTGAATAACGAATGAACAAGAAGGCAGAGCAAAAACTGCTTTGCCTTCTCAAAAATGATAAATCTGTCTTTTATATTTGTCTTTTGATTGTTTAACTTAGAAATAGAAAAAGTAAATAGGTAAAATAGATAAAAATTATAAAAAATAATTATGCAATATGCCTAAAATTCTTTTAATCTGTTTTAAGTGTTGAAAAAAAATTAACGATAAGGTATTATAGGTATAGACAATGAGACTTATAAAAATAGTCTATAAAGTAATATCAATAGCGGGTTGATGTTTCTCAAGAGAGAGCTGGATTTTCAGCCGCCGAAGAGGCAAGCCAGTAATATGATGGTGAACATATGCTGAGTGAAACTTTCAGGCAAAAGGACTGGGAAACGGACCGTATTCTGAATCTTGTGCTGTGTGGCAGGCCTGGCTTGAAACACACTTGGTATCAGGGCAAAAGACAGAAAGGACGATTTATACACATAACCGTGTTTAAAGCGTCCTTTTTTATTAATGCTGAAAGGAGAAAGTGGATAAGATGAGTCAGAATGATTACATAATTTTAACCAATAATCCACTGGTTTTTGAAAAACTTGCAGACACGCACAATGTCGTTTACAAAGACATTTCTTACGAAGAGCTTCTGAAAGAAGTAAGAGACAGAATTCACGAGGGTCACTCGCTTTTGTCACATCCCCTCTCGGGAAGTGTAAAGCCTAAAGAAACACCATATAAGTCAGTGATGATTTCAAAGAGAAAGGGGGAGGTTGATCAGAGGTCCCTTTCGCTGATTGAAAACGCTATACAGGCATGCGGGAAATTTGAAGATAAGACCGGAAAGTTCGAGCAAAAAGTGTATGAGGATTTTCAATTGATCGATTGGACATTATTAGATAGCGGACTTGCATCGGCAGATGCATGGTAGTCTTGAGCAGGATTGTTAAAGTATTGCAGCTTTAGACAATAAAATGAATCTTTTTAAAGGAGGGAACTACAAGTGAGATTAGAAATGGGACACATTTACATTAAGGATATTCAGTTTGCATCTGAATCAAAGATTGAAGATGGAATCCTTTATGTATCAGAGGAGGCTGTAAAAGCCGTTGCTCTTGAAGATGAGCACATTAAGAGCGTATCGTTTGATATTGCAAAACCAGGTGAGTCTGTAAGAATTACACCGGTAAAAGATGTTATTGAACCACGAGTTAAAGTAGAGGGAAGAGGGGGAATTTTCCCGGGCGTTATCTCTAAAGTAGATACAGTTGGTGAAGGAAAGACTTATGCATTAAAAGGAATGGCTGTTGTGACAGCAGGTAAGATCGTTGGATTCCAGGAAGGTATCATTGATATGACAGGTCCTGGAGCTGATTATACACCATTCTCTCAGACATTAAACCTGGTTATGGTATGTGAACCAATCGATGGCATTAAACAGCATGATTATGAAAAAGCTGTAAGATTCGCAGGGTTCAGAGTTGCTGCATATATTGGGGAATTAGCACGTGAGCTGACACCTGACGAAACAAAGGTATATGAGACATGTACAATCAAAGAAGGTCTGGAAAAATATCCAAATCTTCCAAGAGTTGCTTATGTACAGATGCTTCAGAGCCAGGGATTGTTGCATGACACATATGTATACGGAGTAGATGCGAAGAAAATTGTTCCTACAATTTTAAGCCCGACAGAGATCATGGATGGCGCTATCGTATCTGGTAACTGTGTATCTGCATGTGATAAGAACCCTACTTATGTACATGAGAACAATCCGGTTGTTCACGATCTGTTTGAGCAGCACGGAAAGACAATTAACTTTGTATGCCAGATCATCACAAACGAGAACGTATATCTTGCAGATAAACAGCGTTCATCTGACTGGACAGCAAAATTATGTAAGATGTTAGATCTTGACGGTGTTATCGTTTCTCAGGAAGGATTTGGTAACCCAGATACTGACCTGATCATGAACTGTAAGAAGATCGAAGCTGAAGGCGTTAAGACTGTAATCATTACAGACGAGTATGCTGGACGCGACGGTAAATCACAGTCTCTGGCTGACGCTGATGCAGCAGCAGATGCAGTTGTAACAGGCGGAAATGCAAACCAGGTAATTATCCTGCCGAAACTTGATAAAGTAATTGGAACTCTGGATTATGTAAATAAGATCGCAGGTGCAAGTGAAGAGACACTTCGCGAGGATGGATCTCTGGAAGTTGAGCTTCAGGTACTTACAGGCGCAACAAATGAAACAGGTTTCAACAAGCTGAGCGCAAGATAGGAAGGGAGGATAAGAATCATGGCTAAAATTAAAGTAGTTCATTACATCAATCAGTTCTTTGCACAGATTGGTGGAGAAGAAAAAGCAGATTATCCGGCAGAACTTCGCGTTGGCGAGGTTGTTGGTCCGGGTGTGGCATTGACACAGAATTTTAATGATGAAGCAGAGATTATCGCAACGATCATTTGTGGTGACTCTTATTTCAATGAAAATCTGGAGAAAGCAAAAGCTGATATCCTTGCTATGGTTAAGGAACAGAATCCAGATGTATTTATCGCAGGACCAGCATTTAACGCAGGACGTTATGGTGTGGCTTGTGGTACAATCGCAGCAGCAGTTCAGGAAGAACTTGGAATTCCGGCTGTTACAGGTATGTATGTAGAAAACCCAGGTGCTGATATGTTCAAGAACCAGGTATATATGATTTCTACAAAGAACAGCGCTGCTGGTATGAGAGATGCAGTTAAGAAACTTGCTCCTCTTGCTCTGAAACTTGCAAAGGGCGAGAAGATCGGTGCATCCGCTGAAGAAGGATATATGCCGAACGGTGTTCGTGTAAACTTCTTTGAGAAGGAAAGAGGATCTAAGAGAGCTGTTAAGATGCTGCTGAACAAACTGAATGACAAACCGTTTACAACAGAGTATCCGATGCCAGACTTCGACAGAGTAGATCCGAATCCGGCAGTGAAAGACCTTGCACATGCTAAGATCGCTCTTGTTACATCCGGTGGTATTGTTCCAAAGGGCAACCCGGATCATATTGAAAGCTCCAGTGCTTCTCACTATGGAGAGTATGATATTACAGGTGTTATGGATCTGACAGAAGAGACCTATGAGACTGCTCATGGTGGATACGATCCTGTATATGCAAATGAAGACTCTGACCGTGTATTACCGGTTGATGTTCTTCGTGATATGGAAAAAGAAGGAGTCATCGGGGAATTACACCACCTGTTCTATACAACAGTTGGTAATGGTACAGCCGTTGCTTCAGCAAAAGCTTTTGCTGCTGAGTTCTCTCAGAAACTGAAAGCTGACGGTGTTGATGCAGTAATCCTCACCTCTACCTGAGGTACCTGTACTCGTTGCGGTGCAACGATGGTTAAAGAAGTTGAGAGAGCAGGAATCCCTGTTGTACATATCTGTACAGTAACTCCAATTTCCATGACAGTAGGTGCTAACAGAATCGTACCGGCTATTGCTATTCCTCATCCACTTGGAAATCCAGCACTGGATAAAGAGGAAGAAAAAGCACTTCGTCGTAAGATCGTAGAGAAAGCTCTGAACGCTCTGACAACAGAAGTAGATGGACAGACGATTTTTGAGTAGACGTGTAGAATACTTAAAAGAAAAGGAGAATAACGGAAATGAGCAAGATTTATGACGTTATTGTCCTGGGTGCAGGTCCTGCTGGTTTAGCAGCAGGACTGTACGCAGGAAGAAGCCGTCTTTCTGTTCTGATTATTGAAAAAGGACAGGATGGCGGTCAGATCGCAATTACAGATGAGATTGAGAATTATCCTGGACAGATCGTTGAGGGTGAATCAGGACCGTCTCTGATTGCGAGAATGACACAGCAGGCAGAAAAATTTGGTGCAGAACGTGTATCTGATACGATCACGGAAGTATCTTTGGAGGGCGATATCAAAGTTCTCAAGAGTGCAAAAGCAGAGTATCAGGGAAGAAACGTGATCATCGCTACAGGTGCTCATGCAAGACCGATCGGATGTAAAGGTGAAGCAGAGTTTACTGGTAAAGGTGTATCTTACTGTGCAACATGTGATGCAAACTTCTTTGAAGATTTTGAAGTGTACGTTGTAGGTGGCGGAGATTCTGCAGTTGAAGAAGCAATGTATCTGACAAAATTTGCAAGAAAAGTTACGATCATTCACAGACGTAACGAACTGCGTGCAGCAAAATCTATTCAGGAAAAAGCATTCAAGAATCCAAAACTGAACTTCATGTGGGATTCTGTTGTAGAAGAAGTAGGCGGAGATGATATTCTTCAGTGGATGAAAGTGAAGAATGTAAAGACCGGCGAAGTTACAACGGTAGAAGCAGATGAAGACGATGGTATGTTTGGAGTATTTGGATTTATTGGTACGATCCCGAACACAAAACCATTCGAAGGTATTATCGACATGGACGAGCGTGGTTACATTAAGACAGACGCTGATATGCATACAAATATTCCTGGTGTATATGCTGCAGGAGATGTACGTGTTAAGAGTCTGAGACAGGTTGTAACTGCAGCTGCTGATGGAGCTATCGCAGCAGTTCAGGTAGAAAGAAGCATGTCTGATTACTTCTAGAAATTAATAATTATATTTATATATAAGGAGGAGGATACCAATGTTAGACGTAGATAAGCACACATTTGAAGAAGAAGTGTTAAAAGCAGATGGATATGTATTTGTTGATTTTTATGGTGATGGATGTGTTCCATGCCAGGCTTTGATGCCAAAGGTACATGAATTTGCTGATACTTATGGAGATAAATTAAAATTCACATCTCTGAATACTACAAAGGCTCGCCGTCTTGCTATCGGACAGAAAGTACTTGGACTTCCTGTTATGGCAATTTATAAAGATGGAGAGAAAGTAGAAGAACTGGTGAAAGATGATTGTACACCAGAATCAATTGAAGCAATGATTAAGAAGTATATCTAATCGGAGCATCGTGAGTGCGTAAACAGCCACAAGGCTTTTACGGGAATGTATTATCAGCCGCTTTAAGCGTGCACACTCGCAGGAAACCTATTATCGTTTGCCCTGTTGAGTATAAACATTTCTACAATAAATAAAAAATAGAAGGGAAAAAGGAAGGAGGAAACACGTCATGGCAATATTAGAAGGAAAAAAAGTCGTTATCATTGGCGACCGTGATGGTGTTCCAGGACCGGCAATCGCAGAGTGCGTTAAAACTGCTGGTGGAGAAGTAGTATTCTCTTCCACAGAGTGCTTTGTCTGAACGAGCGCTGGTGCAATGGATCTTGAGAATCAGAAGAGGGTTAAAGAATTCGCAGAGGAGTATGGTCCGGAGAACGTAGTAGTAGTTCTTGGAGCAGCTGAAGGCGAAGGTGCTGGTCTTGCAGCAGAGACTGTAACAGCAGGTGACCCAACATTCGCAGGTCCATTGACAGGGGTCCAGCTTGGACTCACAGTATATCACGTATGTGAAGAAGAACTGAAAGCAGAATTTGATCCAGATGTTTACGATGAGCAGGTAGGCATGATGGAAATGGTTCTTGATCTTGACGACATTGCTGGAGAAATGTCAGCAATCCGTGATGATTTCTGCAAGTTTTTATAAGAAGGGTTTGAGATCGTTTCATCCCACATTTTACGAAACGGTGAGGTAAACACTTACCTCGCCGTTTTACTCTATATCAAGATATGCATGAAGTCCTGCCGATGCAGGTTGTATGCATAACAATTTCGTTGCGGCACGCCAGATAACGATACATTCCTGTAATCAACAGTTATTGATTTTTGAAATGATTAGAAAAAAAGAAAGGTGGATACTCACAATGAACAGTGTAATTAAAGGCGCAAGCTATGTACTTGCACATACTCCACAGATGGTTTTTTATAATGGAACAACACAGACAACTGAAAAAGTTGTTAATCCAGAGTCTGAATATTTGAAAGCAATCGACAGTCACCTTCGTACTTATGAAGAGGCTGTAAGTTACTGGCCAAACCAGGTATATATTGGAAATGCTCATCCAGATGATTTAGCAGAGGTTGCATTCCCTTATTATGATAAAGCAAAAGAGGGTGCTGAAAGATACGGAAAATACGGCGAGATCATGCCAGAGGAAGAATTCCTTCTTCTTGCACAGACAGTAGACGTATTTGAAGTAGTAAAACTGGATAAAGATTTCGTGGCGGCTCATAAAGATGCATTTGCCGCAGATCCTATCATTACAGAAGATATTGTTGCAAAGATTGAAGAAGGAATCGATGCAGAAGAAATTGCAAGACTGGTAAGCGAAGAGCATGCAGAAGGTCTTTATCATGCAGGAAAATTAGTTGGATGTGTAAAGAGAGCACATGACATTGATGTAAACCTGTCCGCACATGTTATGCATGAGAATATCATGAGCAAAGCAACAAGTGTTCTTGCGTTATTATATGGTGTAAGAAATGCTGGAATCGATAAAGCAGACATTGAATATGTGATCGACTGTGCAGAAGAAGCATGTGGCGATATGAATCAGAGAGGCGGCGGTAACTTTGCAAAAGCTGCTGCAGAGATTGCTGGTCTTGTAAATGCAACAGGATCTGATACTCGTGGTTTCTGTGCAGGACCATCTCATGCACTGATTGAGGCTGCATCATTAGTAAAAGCTGGAACTTACAAATGTGTAGCAGTAACAGCTGGAGGATGTACCGCAAAATTAGGTATGAATGGAAAAGATCATATCAAAAAAGATATGCCGATCTTAGAGGACTGCCTGGGTGGTTTCTGCGTGATTATTGCTGAGAATGACGGTGTGAATCCAGAGATCAACCTTGATATCGTAGGACGTCATACAGTAGGAACAGGTTCTGCACCGCAGAACGTAATCGGAAGTCTGGTAGCTGATCCGCTTGAGAAAAACGGAATGAAGCTGACAGATATTGATAAATTCTCTCCAGAGATGCAGAATCCGGATATTACAAAACCGGCAGGAGCAGGAGATGTACCGCTTGCAAACTACAAGATGATCGGTGCCCTGGCTGTTAAGAGAGGCGAGTTAGACAGAAAAGAACTTGCTAACTTTACAAAAGATCATGGCCTGACTGGATGGGCTCCAACACAGGGACATATCCCATCAGGTGTTCCATATATTGGATTTGCAAGAGAAGATATTCTTGCAGGAAAGATCAAAAATGCAATGATCATTGGAAAAGGAAGCTTGTTCCTTGGACGTATGACCAACCTGTTTGACGGATGTTCCTTCGTAATTCAGGCAAATACAGGAGCAGAGGATAACAGCGGAGTTTCCGAAGAAGAAGTAAAAGGACTGATCGCAAAAGCTATGAAAGATTTCGCTGCATCATTGCTGGCAGAATAGAGAGGTGAATAAAGATGGCAAATGGAATTGAAAAAATGATTGCCGACACCTTTATGGAAATGGCTCAGGGATTAGAAACAGGAAGCTTTGGGAAGAGACCGAAGATTGCACTTACCGGAATGGGAAGTGAACATGGAGAAGAAAATTCTATGGCAGCTGCAGTTGCAGCTGCAAGAGATGGGATCGATGTATATTATATCGGAACATTAGAGGCAGAAGGCGTTACAACCGTTAAAGTGGCAAACGATGAAGAGGGCCACGATAAGATGGAAGAAATGCTGAAGAATAAAGAGGTTGATGCTGCAGTTACCATGCATTTTCCGTTCCCGATCGGAGTATCTACCGTTGGCCGTTGTGTGACACCTGCAAAGGGAAAAGAGATGTATATTGCTAACACAACAGGAACCTCCAGCACAGACCGTATTGAGGGAATGATCAAGAATGCTATTTACGGTATTATCACTGCAAAAGCATGTGGAAATGCAAACCCAACAGTTGGTATCCTGAACGTAGATGGTGCACGTCAGACAGAAAAAGCTCTGAAACAGTTAAAAGAAAAAGGATATGACATTACATTTGCAGAGTCAGGAAGAGCAGACGGCGGATGTGTCATGAGAGGAAATGACGTGCTTCAGGCATCTCCTGATATTATGGTTACCGATTCTCTTACCGGAAATATCCTGGTGAAGATGCTTTCCTCTGCGAATACCGGAGGAAGCTTCGAGGCAACAGGTTATGGTTATGGACCTGGAATCGGAGAAGGTTATGATCAGTTAGTAATGATCGTATCCAGAGCAAGTGGAGCACCGGTAATTGCAAATGCAATCCGCTATGCAGCACAGCTGGTAAGAGGCAAAGTCTTTGAAGTAGGAAAAGCAGAATTTGCGGCAGCAAAGAAAGCTGGATTAAAAGAGATACTGGATGCTTTAAAAGCTTCCCAGAAACCAGCTGCAGCAGAGGAAGACGTAAAAGAACCACCGAAGGAGATCGTAACAGCACAGATTCCTGGAATTGAGGTTATGGATCTTGAGGATGCAGTAAAAGCATTGTGGAAGATCAATATCTACGCGGAAAGTGGTATGGGATGTACAGGTCCGATTATCCGTGTATCCGATGCAAATCTTGCAAAAGCAGAGGAAGAGCTTAAGAAGGCTGGATATATTCAATAATACAGGCCTGATGAAAAAACAGAAAAAGATAAAGTATAAGTATAAGGAAGTGGTGTCGAAATGCCACTTCCTTTTCATTTTATGGTAATTTATAATAAGAGAACAGGGAGGTGACATTATGGATGAATTGTTAAGTGCTTTAAATGAGAACATTTATAAAGAAGATTGCCAGATCAGAATGGGGGTCATATTCATTATAATTGCTTTGATTCTCTGTTCTCTTACGGACGTTATGGGGAGCCAATCATGGGAAAAAGTTATGATTCAAAATGCAGATGGCTTTCAAAAAGCACCAATCATCGGAAAGGCAGCTTGTTCGATTGGTACCGGCCTTTCGAAAGGGCTTAGTAACAGGAGTGAGATAAAAAGAACAAAACGACAGGAGGTAATCTCAGATGTTTGTTCGGATGATGAGGCAAGTGCTCCAGTGATCAAAGTGTCTGTGCCGGTTAAACCGTCTTCAAATGTTGGAAATCTGTCTGAACAGCCGGCAGTGCAAGAGGTTTCAGAGACAAATGTTGGAATTTTCGATAATAGGGATCAGATTACAGTTCCAGATTGTGAAGAAGCGGGTATCAGCATCTCAGATGATGCGGAAATTAATGAGATTAAGGGATTTCTTATAGACATGGAAGGCTATATCACTGGGTATACAGATCGGCTTGAGATTGAGGATGGGCTGATAGTTTTCCCTATTGATGAAAGCTGTATAGGTGTCAGAGCGGAATCACTTTATGGGCTGGATGATCAGGTTATGGAAATTTATATTCCAGAAAATATTATTGATATTGAATCCGGGGCATTTGACCATTTAACTAATTTGATCTACATTGAAGTGGCGGCGGAAAATCCCGTTTATATGAGTGACAGTGGAGTCTTGTATACAAGAGAAGGCGAAGTAGTTGCATGCCCTCAGGGAAGATAAAAATGGAAGAAACAGGGACAGCATCGTATAAAACGATGTATGTCCCTGTAACTTTCTTGAAAATATCCTATAATTTTGTAAATACTGATGTTATAATAGTCTGGATTAAGAAACTGAATAGGAGCAAGATATGAAGATTCGTAAGATAACGGACAATAAAAGAAACTACATAGAAATGCTGCTTTTGGCGGATCCGCAGGAAGATATGATTGAAAAATATCTGGATGATGGTGAGATGTTTCTTCTAGAAGATCATGGTGATCCCAAGACTGTTTGTGTGGTAGAGCTTCTTAAAAATCGAAGATGTGAACTGAAAAATATTGCAACGGTGGAAAAAGATCAGGGAAAAGGATATGGAAAGTATATGATCCACTACGTTTGTGAGCATTACAGTAATCGATGTGATGTGATGTATGTCGGCACAGGGAACAGTAGAAAAACGTTAGAGTTTTATGAAAAATGTGGATTTGTGAATTCTCATATGGTGATGAATTTTTTTGTAGATCACTATGATCAGCCAATCTATGAAGACGGAGTTCGTCTTATTGATATGATATATCTGAAAAAGAATCTAGAATCGGAAGTTGATGTAAAAAAAGTGGTAGATCTTGCATTGGAAGCAGGAAGAATCTTATTGAAAAATGGTGCGGAAATTTTTCGTGTTGAAGAGACGATCACCAGAATCTGTCATCGGTTTCATGTAGACCATGTTGATATTTTCACCTTGAGTCACGGCCTTTTCATCAGTGCAGAAAATGGAAATGAAGAAGCTTATACAAAAGTAAAGCATGTGCCTCTTTCTGCGTCACATCTGGGAATTGTTGCAGAAGTGAATGCACTTTCAAGAGAGATTTCAGCAGGAGATGTAGGAATAGATGAAGCAACGGAAAGATTAAAAGAAATTGAAAAGATGCCGTCTATGAAAAAATATTTTCAGGTTCTTGCAAGTGGAATTGCAAGCGGTACATTTGGATATATGATGGGAGCTAACGTCATAGAGAGCTTTGTTACTTTTGGTATCGGGTGTGTTCTTGGAACATGGATGCTTTTGGTAAAAAAATATGGAATGTCTAAGATTATTTCAAATATCGTTGGTGGTGTGATCATCAGTACATTGGCAATTGCTGCAAAAAATATTTTGAATCAGGCGGATCTGCGTATTGATGGAATGGTTATCGGAAGTATTATGCCGCTGGTTCCCGGACTCGCTTTTGTGAATGCAATCCGGGACATTGCAGACAGTGATTTTTTGTCAGGAACTGTACGGATGATCGATGCGATCCTTGTGTTTGTATATATCGCTGTTGGTATGGGATTAACTTTTAGTATCTATAACAATATGTTAGGAGGGCCGCTTCTATGATGCGAGAAATATTTGCAAATATATTGTGCCCATTTGTAGGTACAATCGCTTTTTCGGCATTGTACAATGTCCCCAATCAGTATTATTTTTGCTGCGGAATCACTGGTGCTGCCGGTTGGATTATGTATCAATGTGCTTTGGAATATTCTTCGGCAGCAATTGCTTCCTTTTTTGGGACATTGGTGGTTGTACTGGTATCACGCATGCTGACGGTTCGAATGAAATGCCCAATTACTATTTTTTTGGTATCTGGAATTCTACCGCTGGTACCTGGAGCCGGCATATATTATACAGTATATTATCTAGTTACCAACCAACTGGGGCTTGCTGCGCAAAAAGGGCTCGAGTCTGTTAAAATCGCATTCGCGATTGTTCTTGGAATTGTGTGTATTGTATCGATTCCGAGAGAAGTTTTCCAATATACGTATTGGAAAGAAAGAAGAAAGAGAAAAGGTTGATGCTGTATCATCAATTGTGTTACAATAGAATAGGGTAAAATATTATAACATTTTGAAAAGTGTGACTTGAAGGAGGGAAAGCTTATGCTGGAGAGGACACTGTTACAGATTTTAAAGGAAAGTCGGTATACGACTGTGTTAAGTGGTTTCGAGATGTTACAGGAGAGTGGATATCCTGTGTTGAGGGACGGAGATGAATCCTATGATATTGAGCAAAAGTACGGATATCTTGCAGAAGAAATGTTGTCATCTTCATTTTTTTCAACAAGAACAGAGCAGTTTTTTGAGTTCTACAGGAATGAGATACTGAGTCTGTTGGATCGGTCACCCGGAAGATGTTTTACTCTGATGGCAGAGATGGAGAGAAAAGGACTTTTTCATTCTATCATAACGCGAAGAATATTTGGGCTTCCTGACAGGGCAGGCTGCAGAAATGTGATTAATATGCATGGAAGTGTGTATGATAATTACTGCCCACATTGTGGAGAAGTTTATCCGATGGAATATGTCAGAGATTCTGACAGGGTTCCACTTTGTAAGAAATGTGGTACGGTGGTTCGTCCTAAGATCTGTCTGTATGGTGAGATGGTTGATAATCAGATCATCACAAAAGCAGCTGAAGAAGTGAATAAGGCAGATGTCCTCGTGGTGCTTGGCACTAACTTGAAGACATATTTATGCAGTCATTTAATTAATTACTTTGAAGGGAATAAGTTAATTTTAGTGAATCCGCTGCCTCATTTCTCTGATCAGTTCGCGGATATCGCAATCCATGAAAGTGTAGAAAGTACACTGGATAAAATATTAAAAGAATTAGGAGATAATGACAACAATGAGTAAGGTAAGAACAAGATTTGCACCAAGTCCTACAGGAAGAATGCATGTAGGAAATTTAAGAACAGCGCTTTATGCTTATTTGATTGCTAAGCATGAAGGCGGTGATTTTATGCTGAGAATAGAGGATACCGATCAGGAGCGTTTCGTAGAGGGTGCTTTGGAGATTATCTATCATACACTGGCAGAAACGGGACTTGTTCATGACGAAGGTCCGGATAAAGACGGAGGCGTTGGCCCTTATGTTCAGAGTGAACGGAATGCTTCCGGATTGTATCTGAAATATGCAAAACAGTTGATTGAGCAGGGAGATGCTTATTATTGTTTTTGTGATAAAGAACGTCTGGATTCTCTGAAGAGCAAAGTATCTGATGAAGATGGCGGTACAGAGATCGTTGTATACGATAAGCACTGTCTGGGACTCAGTAAAGAAGAAGTGGAGGCAAATCTGGCAGCTGGAAAGCCTTATGTGATTCGTTTTAATATGCCGACGGAAGGAACGACTACTTTCCATGATGAGATATATGGCGATATTTCAGTACCGAATGAGGAGCTGGATGATCTCATTCTGATCAAGTCAGACGGATATCCAACCTACAATTTTGCAAATGTAATCGATGACCATCTGATGGGTATCACACATGTAGTCCGAGGAAATGAATACCTGTCTTCTGCTCCGAAATACAATAAGATCTATGAAGCATTCGGTTGGGATGTTCCGGTATATGTTCACTGTCCGTTGATCACAGACGAGAATCATAAAAAGCTGAGTAAACGTTGTGGTCATTCGTCTTACGAAGATCTGATCGATCAGGGATTTGTCACAGAAGCGGTAGTAAATTATGTTGCACTTCTTGGATGGTGTCCTTCTGGCAATCAGGAGATTTTTTCGTTGGAAGAACTGGTAAAAGAATTTGATTATCGCCATATGAGTAAATCTCCGGCTGTATTCGACATTGTGAAATTAAAATGGATGAATGGTGAATATCTCAAAGCGATGGATTTTGACAAATTTTATGAAAGAGCAGAAAGCTATATCAAAGAAGTTGTGACTAAGGATTATGATCTGAAGAAGATCGCAGCTCTGGTTAAGACCAGAATTGAGATATTCCCGGATATCAAAGACCAGATTGATTTCTTTGAAGAACTTCCCGAATATGATACTGCAATGTATTGTCACAAGAAGATGAAGACGAATGAAGAAAATTCGCTGAAAGTATTACAGGATGTTCTGCCGCTTCTGGAAGAACAGGATGACTTCAGTAATGATGCTTTATTTGCACTCCTGAAGAAATATGTGGATGAGACAGGTGTAAAGACCGGTTTTGTAATGTGGCCGATCAGAACAGCGGTTTCTGGAAAGCAGAGTACACCTGGCGGAGCAACAGAGATCATGGAGATTCTTGGCAAAGAAGAGTCCATCAGGAGAATCAAAAAAGGAATTGAATTATTAAGTAAGTAAGGGGAATCTAATGAGTTTAAATCAGGCTCAGGCTGAGGCAGTCGCCCACAAAGAAGGTCCATGTATGGTCCTTGCCGGTCCCGGTTCCGGGAAAACTCTTACCATTGCAAAAAGAATTGAATATCTGATTACAAAGTATAAGGTAAGACCAGAAGAAATTCTGGTCATTACCTTTACAAAGTATGCCGCGAAAGAGATGAAAGAACGTACCAGAAGGATCTGTGGAAAACCTGCATATGCTGTTACTTTCGGGACTTTTCATGGAATTTATTATGGGATCCTGAAGTGGGCATATGGTTTGAATCAGGCAAATCTTTTAACAGAAGAAGAAAAATATGCTTTGCTGCGTCAGATTTTATCGCATATGGAATGGGAAGCAATACCGGCGGCAGATGAAGAGAAAGATTATCTACAGGATTTAGCAGTTGAAATATGCAATGTGAAAAACAACTGCTACAGGATTGATGAATATGAATCTTTGCGTTATGGAAATGAACGATTTCGGGAACTGTATCAGACTTATGAAAATGAAAAAAAGAAAGTAAGAAAAATAGATTTTGAAGATATGCTTGTTCTATGCCGTGATCTGTTTCTGAACAGACCGGATATACTCAAGAAGTGGCAACAAAAGTTTCAATATATTCTTGTGGATGAATTTCAAGACGTTAACCAGGCGCAGTATGATGTCGTAAGAATGCTTGCTGCACCGCAGAATAATCTGTTTGTTGTAGGAGATGATGACCAGTCTGTTTATGGATTCCGTGGGGCAAAACACGGAATTATGAAGGGATTTATGATAGATTATCCAAATGCCAGACAGATTCTTTTGAATGTGAATTATCGTTCCAGTGGATTTATTGTCAAAGGAGCTTTGAAGGTAATCAGACATAATAAAGAAAGATTTGCCAAAGAAATTATTGCAGACCAGAAACCTAAAGAGACAGTTCACGTTCAGGAAGTAAAAGATCCTGTAGAAGAAAGCAGATATGTGACAGATAAAATCAAAGAATTTGCGAAAAATGGAATTCCGTATGCGGAGATGGCAGTCCTTTATCGGACGAACCTGGATGCAAGAGCTATATCAGAATTCTTGATGGAATATCAGATTCCATTCACGATGAAAGAATATCTGAATAATATATATGATCATTTTATCGGAATTGATATCAACAGTTATTTTCATTTATCGCAGGGAGAGACTGACCGGAGATATTTCCTGCAGGTTGCAAACCATCCCAAAAGGTATCTTTGCAGAGAGTGTTTGAATGAACGGAACATTTCTTATGAATCACTTCGGAATTTTTACTGTGACAAAGACTGGATGATGGACCGGATTGATCAGCTGGAATGGGATATGAAAATGATCCGGAATAAGACTCCATTTGCGGCAATCCAATATATCCGGAAAAGTATGGGATATGACGAATTTTTGAAAGAATATGCAGCTTATCGACAGATTCCGGAAGAAGATCTCATGGCAATAATTCAGGAGATACAGCAGAATTCCAGAGAATTCCAGACAATCCCGGAATGGTTTGATCACGTAGAGAAGTATCGGGAAATGCTGAAAAAACAGAATCAGAAGCGGGAAAGTACGGATGGAGTTGCTCTGATGACGATGCACGGAGCAAAGGGGTTGGAATATGATACTGTATTTATAATTGAAAGTAATGAAGGAAGTACACCCTATCGTAAAGCAAAATCGGAAGAAGAAATTGAAGAGGAACGCCGCCTTTTCTATGTTGCAATGACCCGGGCAAAGCGGAAGCTGATTATCAGTTATGTAAAACAAAAAAACGGGAAAGATATGAATCCTTCCCGTTTTGTCGATGAATTACTCCTCGTCTGAATCTTCCAGTTCCAATGTGTCCATCCATTCGTCGAAAGCATCTGCGGCAATTTCGTATTCATCGTCATCTTCGATGTTGCCAAGTTCCGGTTCGCCGTTTTCATCCTCGCTGTACCGGTAAAGATATATGTCGCTGTCTGCATCAAAATCCATACTCTCATTCAGGGGAATCAAAGCAATGTATTCTTTGCCTCCAGCCTCATATACAGTGAGAATTGCACATTGGATTACCTCGTCATTATCTAGTGTCAGCTCAATGGTTACATATCCATCGTTCTCGATTGTTTCGCTCATAATTGCAAATCTCCTTTTCCTTTATCACTTCTTTAACTGTATCAGACGTAATCCTAAAAAGCAAGGATGATTTCATAGATTGAGATGAAAAATGAAAACAGTAGCCAAATGGTTGAAAATGTTGTAAAATATATCTGTATGTAATCAAATGCATAAGGAGGAGAACAATATGATGAAAAAGAAAATGTTAAGAGTATTGGCAATTATGCTCGTATGCATTTTCGCATTATCTGCATTAACTGCATGTAAGAAACAGGCAGGAAAACCAGTGGATAATGCTATTACAGAAGATACAGAAGATGATGAAGAGAGTGAAGATACAGACGAGACCCAGAGCTATGTGTTTGGATTTTCAGCAATTGATATGGAAAATCCATATTTTATTACATTAGAGAAGGCAATAAAAGAAGTATTGGATGAAAAAGAATATCGGATGATCAGTAAAGATCCTGCCTCTGATGCAGAACTTCAGGTACAGCAGATCCAGGAGATGATAGAAGAAGGAATTGATGCAATTTTTTTATGTCCGGTAGATTGGGAGGCAATCACTCCTTCTCTTCAGGCGTTGAAAGATGCAGGTGTAAAGATCATAAATGTGGATACTCAGGTAAAGGAAATGGATTATGTGGATGCTTATGTGGGCTCTGATAATAAAAAAGCGGGGAGTATCTGTGGACAAGATCTGATTGAAAAATGTCCAGATGGAGGAAAAGTGGCGATCCTTGAAGCAACTGCACAGAATTCTGTCAATGACCGGATTACGGGTTTTGAGGAAACGATCGCAAAGGCAGAAAATGGTTTTGAGATCGTTGCAAGAGAAGATACAGACGGCAGCTTTGAAAAAGGACTGGAAGGTGCAAAGAAGATTATTGCGGAACATCCCGATCTGACTGCGATTATGTGTGGAAATGATCAGACAGCAGTTGCGGCAAAGACGGCATTGAATCTGGCAGGTAAAGATAAGGTGATCATTTATGGTGTTGATGGATCTCCGGATATTAAAAAAGAATTGAAAAAAACCGGAAGTCAGATTGCTGGAACAGCAGCGCAGTCTCCGATCAACATTGGGAAGAGTGCGGCAGATACTGCGATCAAGATGATGAATGGTCAGGATTATGAAAAAGAAACCTATGAAGATGTATTTATGATAAATAAAGATAATGTTGATATGTATGGCGTAGATGGATGGCAGTAAATATCGTACAGACAACAGGAGGACGTGGCATGAAGAGAGAACAGGGAAGGCCTTTACCATTAGGAGTTACGATCAATGGGGACCGGGTAAATTTTTCAATTGCGGTTCCGAAGAAAAAAGAATGTCAGTTGCTTTTATACCGCAAGGGCGAGACACACCCTTGTGCGGAATATGAGATGGAAGAATCTGTGGGAGAAGTCCGTTCGCTCATGCTTACAGAGTGGAATCCATCAGAATATGAATATAATTATAGAATTGAGAAAGAGATTGTGGTTGATCCTTATGCCAGAGCACTTGCTGGAAAAGAGTTGTGGGGTGCCAAAAAAGAAGTACAAAAGCATGAAGTGAGAGGAGCATTCCTTTCTGAAGCGTATGACTGGGAAGGGGACAGGCCACTACAGCTTCCCCGTCAGAAAGTTGTTGCATATAGTCTTCATGTTCGTGGATTTACAAGACATTTTTCCTCACGTGTAAAGGATAAGGGAACCTTTCAGGGAGTTGTGCAGAAGCTTTCATATCTGTGTGAACTTGGAATCAATCAGATTCACTGCATGCCAGTCTACGAATTTGAAGAATGTTCGTCATACTGTAATTACTGGGGATATGGACAGGCATTTTATTTTGCCCCGAAAAGCGCTTATTCCAGTACGGGAAATGGTGCGGACGGACTGAAAGATATGGTGAAGGCCTGTCACAAATGTGGAATAGAAGTTGTATTAGAAATGCCGTTTTCTGATAATATTTCAAAACAGATGATGAATGAATGCCTGAGGTATTATGTGATGGAATATCATATCGATGGATTTATTCTGAATCCGTTGATAGCTTCGATGAATGAACTACGGGAAGATCCTGTTTTAAAAGATACCAGAATTCTGGAACATCAGCTTGGATTCCAGACGATTATGCGCCGTTTCTTAAAAGGTGATGAAGGAATGGTAAAGGATGTGATTTATTGGCTGAAGCATATGTCGGAGCAGGAAGAAAGCTTTAATTGTATTACTGATCAAAATGGATTCACACTGAATGATTTAGTTTCTTATGACGCAAAGCATAATGAGGCAAATGGTGAGAATAATCAGGATGGACCGGATTATAATTTCAGCTGGAATTGTGGTGCAGAAGGCCAGACCAGGAAGAAAGCAGTATTGGAGCTTCGAAAAAAACAGATACGGAATGCATATTTTCTTGTGCTTTTGGCGCAGGGGACTCCATGTATCTTGGCCGGTGATGAATTTGCCAATACGCAAAAAGGGAATAATAATGTGTATTGTCAGGATAATTCAACCGGATGGCTGGATTGGCGAAGGTTGGAAAAACACAAAGATCTTCACGATTTTGTGCGCGATCTGATTCGGATTCGAAAGGAATATCCGATTTTTGCGCAGGAAAGAGAACTGATGGGAATCGATCGTACTTGTTGCGGCATTCCGGATGTATCATATCATGGGGAAAGTGCATGGCAGGTTCCTTCAGAAGTATCAAGCAGGCAGCTTGGAGTCTATTACAGTGGTTCAGTTGTTGGAAATGATGATTGTTTTGTGGCATACAATATGCACTGGCTGGACCATCCTTTTGCGCTTCCGGCACTTCCAAAAGGAAAGAAATGGTATTTAAAAGCATCCACAGAGGAAGGTGTTCTTGGAAAGCCAAGATTATTAAAAAATCAGAGGATCGTTGAATTAAAAGAACGGACAATTGATGTAATGATCGCTCAATAAAGTGTTTAGAAAGTGAAGTTATATAGTATGAAAGCGTGGCAGCATTTTCGAACAATAAATCATCATAAATATCTGGTTATGAAACAGTGTTTTAAGGTGGGATTATATAAGCAAGGTTTGCTTCATGATTTGTCAAAATATTCTCCGACAGAATTCCTGGTGGGATGCAGATATTATCAGGGTACCAGAAGTCCCAACAATGCGGAGAGAGAGGCAACCGGATATTCACAGGCGTGGCTTCATCATAAGGGGCGAAATAAGCATCATTATGAGTATTGGCTGGATTATAGTGTAAAACCTGATGAGGGAATCGTAGGGCAGAAAATGCCTGTTAAATATGTTGTAGAGATGTTTATGGACAGAATTGCAGCATCCAAAACATATCAGGGAGATGCTTATGCGGATACGCATCCATTAGAGTATTATGAAAGAGGAGCTGCAAAACTAGGAAACATGATACATCCAGAAACAGCTGCTCTTTTACATCGGTTGCTTGTAATGCTGGCAAAAGAAGGAGAGGAAAAAACTTTCGCATATATCAGGAAAGTGATATTAAAGAAAAAGGGAAAAGATGAAAAAAATTGTTGACATTTGTTCTCGCCTAATGTATTATAGATGATGCGCAGTGCGAAAGCAATTGTCAAATGCGGAAGTGTCGGAACTGGCAGACGAGCAAGACTAAGGATCTTGTGATTAATGCGATCGTGTGGGTTCAAGTCCCATCTTCCGCAGTATAAAAGAAAAGACTCAGGCAAGAGCCTGGGTCTTTTCTTTCGGAGCGGAAGCGATCCTTGTCCCGAAGGTCCAAGGTCTCCGCTTCGCTCCGGTCGGAGCAGAGCAGACGTCCACAGGACGTCTTGCGCCCCATCTTCTGCAGTAAAAAGATTCGTGCAAAAGCCTGGGGCAGTTGATCTAAGATTTTCAGAATTATTCGAATTATTTAAAATATTCTTTTGACAAGTTTTGTGTTTTGTGGTATTATATTCAAGTGGATACATGAGATGATATTGTTGATTATCTCATAGACTAAGATTTATGCGGAAGTGTCGGAACTGGCAGACGAGCAAGACTAAGGATCTTGTGATCAATGCGATCGTGTGGGTTCAAGTCCCATCTTCCGCAGTATAAAAGAAAAGACTCAGGCAGAAGCCTGGGTCTTTTCTTTTATACTGCGGAAGTGATCCTTGTCCCGAAGGTCCAAGATCTCCGCTCTGCGTTCTATCTACTGCTGTTCTATTCTTGATCTGAAAGATATTTTTGATATTTCCCTATAATTTTATATTTATGTATTATTATATAGTGTATAATAAAGATAAGAATCAGGAAATCTAATGATGTGAGCGTTTTGCGTGATATGGCAATACGTAATATTGTTATGCCGGAAAAGGAGGAAGAAGCCTATGCTGGAGAAATTGGATTTAACAAAATCATTGAGTAAGACAGAGTATAAAGAAAAGATGATAAAACTGGAGCCGAAGCTTGGGAAATTACAACGGGAATGCCGTAGGCTTGGTATTCCGGTTATGATTGCTTTTGAAGGATATGGTGCATCAGGCAAGGGAGTGCAGATTGCAGAACTTATCCGGGCGTTGGATCCGAGAGGCTTCGAGGTATATGCAGTAAAGAACGAGACGGAAGAGGAACGGATGCATCCTTTTATGTGGAGGTTCTGGACGAAGCTTCCTGCAAAAGGCAGATTTGCAATCTATGACAGCAGCTGGTACCGGAAGGTTTTGGTAGATCGTTTTGAGAAGAAAACGAAGAAGAAAGATATTGAGGAAGCTTTTCACTCTATTTGTTCTTTTGAGGAACAGCTTACCACAGATGGTATGGTTATGATTAAGATTTTTCTGGCGATTGACCAGGAAGAACAGAAGAAACGGTTTGACCAGCTGAGAGAATCAAAGGAAACGGCATGGAGAGTCAGTGAAGGAGATCTTAAGCGAAATAAGAAATTTGCAAAATATCAGGCAATGAATGAGGAAATGCTCGGGCGTACAGATACAGAATATGCACCGTGGCATATTGTGGAGGCAACGGATCGCAGATTTGCAACGGTGAAGATTTATACAATTGTGAATCAGATGCTGGAGGAGCAGATTAAAAAAGTATTGGAAAATGACGCAAAGAAAGCACTGGAGTCACAGATAGTAGACGTAAAAGAAGCAGAAAGCCCGGGTGAACGGAAATTAGAGGAATCAGTTCTTGCAAAAGTTGATTTAAGCCTTTCTTATACTAAGGAGGAATATAAGAAACGTTTGTCTGTTCTACAGAAAAGAATTGAGCTGCTCCATGGTGAATTATATCGCAGGCGTATACCTATGGTGATTGGATTTGAAGGCTGGGATGCAGGTGGTAAAGGAGGAGCAATTCGTAGATTGACGGAAAAGATGGATCCGAGAGGATATGTGGTGCATCCGACTGCATCACCGAATGAAATAGAGAGAGACTATCATTATCTGTGGAGATTTTGGACAGATATGCCAAAAGCGGGACATATTACGATCTTTGACAGAACCTGGTATGGAAGAGTGATGGTGGAGCGGATAGAAGGATTCTGTACGAAACAGGAATGGCAGAGAGCATATAAAGAAATCAATGATATGGAGCATGATCTTGTGAGTGCCGGAGCAATTGTACTGAAGTTCTGGATGCAGATTGACAAAGAGGAACAAGAGCGGAGGTTCAAAGCAAGACAGGAGAATCCGGATAAACAATGGAAGATTACGGAGGAAGACTGGAGAAATCGTGAAAAATGGGATTTATATGAAGAAGCTGTCAATGAAATGCTGATCCGTACTTCGACTCCAGATGCTCCGTGGGTTGTTGTAGAAGGAAATTGTAAGTATTATGCAAGAATTAAGGTCCTTGAAACGGTGGTTTGTGCAATTGAAAAGCGGCTGGAAAAGGAGAAAGGAGAAAGGGTATGACCATAAGGGAACAGATGGAACTTCGGGAAACAGAGTATCTGAGTCCTTTTGCGGCTTTGAGTAAAGAGTCGAAAGGACGGGAGTGCATGGAAGAAGAATGTGATATCCGTCCGGTTTATCAAAGAGATCGGGACAGGATTCTCCATTGTAAGTCTTTTCGCCGGTTAAAGCAGAAAACACAAGTGTTTTTATTGCCAAAAGGTGATCATTACAGGACCAGAATGACGCATACTTTGGAAGTGTCGCAAAATGCGAGGACTGTGGCAAAAGCTTTGAGGTTAAATGAAGATCTCGTGGAAGCAATCGCATTGGGACATGATCTTGGACATACGCCATTTGGACATGCCGGTGAGAGAGCGTTAAACGCAGTCTGTCCGCTGGGCTTTAAACATAATGAGCAGAGTGTCCGGGTGGTAGAGCGTCTGGAAAAACAGGGAGAGGGGCTGAATCTGACATGGGAGGTCAGAGATGGGATTTTGAATCATAAGACCAGTGGAATTCCCCATACGCTGGAGGGACAGATTGTACGGCTGTCAGATAAAATTGCCTATATCAATCATGATATTGATGATGCAATCCGTGGTGGGATTCTAAAAGAAGATGATATACCGGCTGAATATAGAAAGATATTAGGAACGACGACAAGAATGCGGCTCAATACAATGATTCATGATGTGATTACGAACAGCATGGATCAGCCGGAGATTAGAATGTCTTTCGAAATTCAGAATGCGGTGATGGGACTCAGGAGATTCCTTTTTGAACATGTGTATGAGAATCCGGCAGCAAAAGGGGAAGAATCCAAAGCAATCAATATGATTACGAATTTATATGAATACTATATCAAACATTTAGAATTACTTCCGGAACAGTTCATTAAAATGATGAAAGAAGGAGCTTGTGAGGAGCAAGTGGTATGTGATTATATAGCAGGAATGACAGATACATATGCAGTGAAAAAGTTTGAAGAATATTTTGTACCGGAATCGTGGAAATTTTAAAGGAAATCAAATAGTTTTGTCGAATATTATATATGAGGAGATTTTATATGTATTATTCTGATGAAATCATTGAAGAAGTAAGATCTAAAAATGATATCGTAGATGTGATATCAAGTTATGTAAAACTACAGAAAAAAGGTAGTTCGTATTTTGGACTGTGCCCTTTTCATAATGAAAAATCCCCTTCCTTTTCTGTCAGCAGGCAGAAGCAGATGTATTATTGTTTCGGTTGTGGTGCCGGAGGAAATGTATTCACATTTTTGATGGAATATGAGAATTACACGTTTGTGGAAGCATTGAGATATCTGGCGGACCGGGCTGGAGTAGATCTGCCGGAAGAGGAATATTCTAAAGAGGCAAGAGAACGTGCGGATACAAGGGCAATTCTTCTGGAGATCAATAAAGTGGCTGCCCAGTATTATTATGTGCAGCTGAAGAGTTCCCAGGGAGTTCAGGGACTTACATATCTGAAAAAGCGTGGGCTAAGTGATGAGACGATCAAAGCGTTTGGACTGGGATATTCGAATAAGTACAGTGATGATCTGTACCGATATCTGAAATCAAAGGGATACAAAGACGATATGATCGCGAAAGCAGGGCTGATTACGATTGATGAAAAACATGGGGTATATGATAAGTTCTGGAACAGGGTCATGTTTCCGATTATGGATGTGAATAGTAGAGTGATTGGATTTGGCGGCCGTGTTATGGGAGATGCCAAGCCGAAATATCTGAATTCTCCGGAGACGATGATTTTTGACAAGAGCCGGAATCTGTATGGGCTGAACCGTGCGAGAAGTTCCAAAAAGCCATACTTCTTATTATGTGAAGGTTATATGGATGTGATCTCTTTGCATCAGGCTGGATTTACGAATGCAGTTGCTTCGTTGGGAACAGCGTTGACGCCGGGGCATGCATCACTGATTAAAAGATACGTACAGGAAGTATATCTTACATATGATAGTGATGGCGCGGGAACAAAGGCTGCACTTCGGGCATTGCCGATTCTAAAAGACGCTGGAATTACAGCAAGGATCATCCGGATGGAGCCATATAAAGATCCGGATGAATTTATTAAAAATCTGGGAGCAGAGGCATTCGAAGAGCGAATCAGCAAAGCAAGAAATGGGTTTATGTTTAGTCTGGAAGTTCTGGAAAGGGATTATGATATGAATTCTCCGGAAGGCCGTACGGATTTCATGAAAGAAGCGGCGAAAAAGCTTGTGGAATTCGATGAAGAGATTGAACGTAATAACTATATAGAAGCGGTAGCAAAGACTTATCATGTTGGCTTTGAAGATCTTCGAAAGCTGGTAGGAAAGATGGCAGTTCAGACAGGACTGGCGAAGCCGGCATCCAGGCCCAAGGCATCAGCAGACAGAGAAAAGCAGAAAGAAAACGGAGTTTTTACATCACAAAAGATATTGCTGACATGGCTGATTGAAAGCGAAGATATTTTCCGGCAGATTGAAAGATATATTGTTCCGGAAGATTTCTCAGAAGGATTATACCGGACGGTGGCAGAACTTCTTTATAAACAGTATGAAAATCATGAGGTTAACCCGGCTCAGATTATGAATCATTTTACAGATGAAGAAGAACATCGGGAGGTGGCATCTCTTTTTCACACCAGGATTAAAGAGCTGACTACCATACAGGAGCAGGAAAAAGCTCTGAAGGAAACAGTGATACGTGTTAAGGATTACAGTATTGAAGAAGCTACAAAAAATCTGGATCCTACGGATATGGCAGGATTGCAGCGGCTGATGAACGCAAAAAGGGAATTGCAGGATTTGAAGGCACTGCATATTTCTATTAATTAAGGATAAAATATAAACAAGCAATGAGAGGATGGACATTACATGGACGAAAATATAATGAAATTCCAGGAAAAACTGAGAGAATTAGTAGCGCTCGGAAAGAAGAAAAAAAGTATTCTGGAAATTCAGGAGATCAATGATTTCTTTGCAGACATGGATCTGGATTCTGAAAAAATGGAAAAGGTATTTGATTACCTTGAGGCGAATAATATTGATGTATTGAGAATCAGTGATGACAGTGATGATGATATTCCAGATGACATTGTGATTTCTGATGAAGATGATATTGATGTAGAAAAAATTGATTTATCTGTTCCAGATGGAATTAGTATCGAAGACCCAGTTCGAATGTATCTTAAGGAAATCGGGAAAGTGCCTCTTCTGACTGCGGAAGAAGAGGTAGAGCTTGCAAAACGGATGGCAGACGGGGATGAAGATGCGAAAAAGCGTCTGGCAGAAGCCAATTTACGTCTGGTTGTCAGCATTGCAAAACGTTATGTAGGACGTGGTATGTTATTTCTTGACCTGATCCAGGAAGGAAACCTGGGGTTGATCAAAGCAGTAGAAAAATTTGATTATCATAAGGGCTTTAAGTTCAGTACGTATGCTACATGGTGGATCAGACAGGCGATTACAAGAGCGATTGCTGATCAGGCCAGAACGATCCGTATTCCGGTGCATATGGTAGAAACAATCAACAAGCTGATCCGTGTGTCCAGACAGTTATTGCAGGAGTTGGGACGTGAACCCACGCCGGAAGAAATTGCGGCTGAGTTGGACATGCCTGTAGAACGTGTAAGAGAAATCTTGAAGATTTCACAGGAACCGGTATCTCTGGAGACTCCGATCGGAGAAGAGGAAGATAGTCATCTGGGCGATTTTATACAGGATGACAATGTTCCGGTACCCGCAGAAGCAGCGGCACAGACGCTTCTGAAAGAACAGTTAGATGAAGTGCTGGATACATTAACAGAAAGAGAGCAGAAGGTACTGAGACTCCGGTTTGGTATGAATGATGGCCGAGCACGTACCTTGGAAGAAGTCGGTAAGGAATTCGATGTAACTCGTGAACGTATTCGTCAGATTGAGGCGAAGGCGCTCCGAAAACTGCGTCATCCGAGCCGCAGCAGAAAACTGAGAGATTATTTGGACTAAGAAAGAGGCGCCTATGGAACTATCAAAAAGACTTTATGCGGTTGCAGGTCTGGTAACAAAGGGCGCCTCTGTTGCTGATATCGGAACAGATCATGGATATATACCGATCTATCTGATCGAACAGGGGATTTCGCCAAAGGCAATCGCACTGGACATTAATAAAGGGCCGCTTGAGCGTGCAAGAATGCACATTGTTGGCCATGGATTAAAAGATAGGATAGAAACAAGACTTTCTGATGGGCTTGAAGCAGTTATGCCTGGAGAGGTTGACACTATAATTGCGGCTGGAATGGGAGGCGGGCTGATCATAAAGATATTAACCGAAGGGAAAGAAGTTGTCGATACACTTTCCTCTTGTATTTTGCAGCCACAGTCTGAGATTTACAGAGTCAGACGTTTTCTTGCTTCGAATAAGCTTCGTATCGTACAGGAAGATATGGTTAAGGAAGATGGAAAATATTATCCAATGATGAAAGTAATCCATGGAGAAACTGAAAGTTATACAGATTGTGAATATATATATGGGAAATGTCTTCTTAAGAAACGTCATCCGGTTTTGAAACAGTACCTGGAACGCGAGATGCAGATGAAGGAAAATATTTTTTATCAATTGTTTCAGCACAAAGACAGCGAGAGTGCAGCAAAACGCATGGATGCAATCCGGAAAGATATAGTACTGATTTCAGAGGCACTGGAGTATTTTTAAGTGAGAAGAAAAGAAAGGGAGTATGATATATGTTTTGCCTGGATATCATGGATATCATAGAGAAAAGGTATCCACGAGAGTATGCAATGGAATGGGATAATGTCGGGCTTTTGGCTGGCAGAGATGATAAAGAAATACACCGGATCTATATTGCAGTAGATGCAACGGATGAGGTAATCGATGCTGCGATTGCGATTCATGCGGATATGTTAGTGACGCACCACCCTATGATCTTTGGATCAATGAGGCAGATTAACAATCGGGATTTTATTGGAAAACGTATCATAAAATTGATTCAGAATGATATATCATATTATGCGATGCATACGAATTATGATGTGCTGGGAATGTCGGAATTGTCTGCAAAGCTTTTGGAACTAAAAAATGCACAGGTGTTAGAGACTACGTATTGTTCTGATCATGCTGGGGAGCATAAGATGGAAGGAATCGGAAGGATTGCAGATCTGTCACAGCCTGTTTCATTAGGATCCTATTGTAACCAGGTGAAAAAGATATTCCAACTGGAATATGTGAAATTATTTGGTAATCCGGATATGATTATCAGGAGGGTGGCAATCTGTCCGGGATCAGGGAAGAGTGTGATACAGACGGCTATTGAAAAACAGGCTGATGTACTTGTGACAGGAGATATCGGACACCATGAGGGAATCGATGCGGTTGCACAGGACCTTGCAATCATTGATGCAGGTCATTATGGGATAGAATCTATTTTTATAAATGATATGCAGCAGTATCTGACGGAGAATCTGAATGGGATTGAGGTGACAGGTGCACCGATTCATCATCCATTTATGATTGTATAAGAAAAGGGGAGATTTATGGCAAAAAAATTTTTTCATGTACAGATAGGAGATACGGTCAGAAAGTATGAAGAGGGTACGACGTATCGTCAGATTGCTGAAGAATTTCAAACAGATTATCAACATGATATTGTCCTTGCATTTGTCGATGACCGGCTTCAGGAATTGTTTAAGACAGTACAATCAGATTGTGCGATCCGTTTTGAAACAACCGGAGATTCTATAGGGCATCAGACCTATAAGAGAAGCATGAGCCTGATGTTGGTAAAAGCAGTTTACGATACAGCTAACCATAAAGATATTGAAAAAGTAAGAATTCATTATTCCGTGAGCAAGGGGTATTATTGTACAATTGATGGAAATATTGTATTGAATCAGGACTTTCTTGATCGTGTAGAGGAAAGAATGCAATTGATGATCGCACAAGATATGCCGATTCAGAAGAGAAGTATCCATACGGATGATGCAATCACTTTGTTTGGACAATATGGAATGTATGATAAGGAACGGTTGTTCAAATATCGGAGAGTTTCAAAGGTAAATATATATACTATGAATGAATTTGAAGATTATTATTATGGTTATATGGTTCCGAGTGCCGGATATTTAAAATATTTTAAGCTGTATCTTTATGATGATGGCTTTGTTCTGCAGATGCCTACACAGGAAGAACCAGAGATAATTCCACCCTTTGAGCCTCAGAACAAGTTATTTCAGGTAATGAAAGAATCAGTTAAATGGGGAGATATGCAGGGAATTGAAACAGTAGGAGCTTTGAATGACAGGATTACCAAAAGTGATGTGCATGAGGTCGTTCTGGTTCAGGAGGCTTTACAGGAAAAGAAGATTGCTGAGATTGCTGCTCAGATTGCAGCAAATCCAGAGATCAAGTTTATATTGATCGCAGGGCCGTCTTCTTCCGGTAAGACAACGTTTTCTCATCGCCTTTCCATTCAGCTTCGTGCCAATGGGTTAGTTCCACATCCGATTGCAGTAGACAATTATTTTAAAGAGAGGGAAGATACTCCGAAAGATGTGAATGGTAATTATGACTTCGAATGTCTGGAAGCAGTAGATGTAGAATTATTTAATCAACAGCTTCAGGAACTTTTGACTGGTAAGGAAGTCGTAATTCCAACGTTTAATTTTGTGACAGGACATAAAGAGTATGGGAATGAAGTGAAAAAATTAGGAGCGAACGATGTGTTGGTAATAGAAGGCATTCATTGTCTGAATCCTGAATTAACAGAAAGTCTTCCAAATGCAAATAAATTTAAAATCTATATAAGTGCGCTGACACAGTTGAATATCGACGAGCATAACCGGATTCCTACGACAGATGGACGACTGATTCGAAGAATTGTGCGTGACGCAAGAACTAGAGGAGCCTCAGCCCAGAAGACGATCCGGATGTGGCCATCTGTCAGAAGAGGTGAGGAGAAGAATATCTTTCCATATCAGGAAGAGGCTGATGTAATGTTTAATTCTGCACTCATCTATGAGCTTGCAGTTTTGAAACCATATGTTGAAGCGCTATTATTCGGAATCGATCGTGACTGTCCGGAATATCTGGAAGCGAAAAGATTACTGAAATTCCTGGATTATTTTGTTGGGATTGGAAGTGAAAATGTTCCGACGAATTCTTTGCTTAGAGAATTTATCGGAGGCGGATGCTTTAAAATCTAATTCCAGTATCAAAAAAGGTCTGAAACCGCATCGTGCTTGCACGGAGAATTTCAGACCTTTTAATCTGTCATAAAAAAACTATAAGTAACTCAAATTAACGATAGATTTTTTCCAGATTATCAATTCTAGAAACAGCATTTTGCATGATCAGATCTGCAAGAGTTACTGCTGCCATGGATTCGACTACAACAACAGCTCTTGGTACAATAACCGGATCATGACGTCCAGTAATTTCAATCGTAATATTTTCTCCGTCTGTATTTACTGTATTCTGTTCTTGAGAAATTGAAGGAGTTGGTTTAATTGCTGCACGAAGGATAATTCTGCTTCCATCACTTAAGCCGCCGAGGATTCCTCCGGAATGATTCGTTTCTTTATATATCTTTCCATTCTCAGAATGGAATGCATCATTATTGACACTTCCTGTTGAAGCAGCAGCCTGAAAGCCATCCCCGATTTCTACTCCTTTTACTGCGCCTATGGACATAATTGCTTTTGCAAGAGAAGCGTCCAGTTTCTGAAATACGGGTTCACCGATACCGGCAGGGATTCCGTCAATGACACATTCAATGATGCCTCCGGATGAGTCTTTATTTGCCATACATTCTTTGAGATAGGAAGATGCTTTTTCTGCATAATTATTACTAGGCATGTATAAACTGTTATCAGTAATAGCATCATAATTGTACTCTGAATCTGGTACAGAAATATTGCCAATGGCTTTCGTGTACGTTGTAATGTGGATACCAAGATGATTCAGTATCCGGGAAGCGACAGCACCACCTGCAACACGTCCAATAGTTTCTCTTCCGGAAGTGCGGCCTCCGCCGCGATAGTCACGAAATCCATATTTTGCATCAAATGTATAATCAGCATGTCCCGGCCGGTAACAGTTCATGATTTTACTATAATCATGGGAACGTTGATCGGTGTTTCGGACCATCAGAGAGATAGAAGTTCCGGTGGTTCGTCCTTCAAAAACACCGGAAAGAATCTCGACTTTATCAGATTCTTTCCGTGCAGTTGTGAACTTACTCTGTCCGGGTTTCCTTCTGTCCAGAAATTTTTGTATATCAGCATCTGTAAGGGAAATTCCTGCCGGACATCCGTCAATTACTACACCAAGTGCCGGACCATGGGATTCCCCCCATGTTGTAATTGTAAATAAAGTTCCATATGTTGATCCTGCCATATTGAGTCAATCTCCTTTATATCTTCATCAAAGTCTCATTTCTGATGAATCTATTATATATAAAAGGAGAAAAAGCTGCAATTATAAATTGATGAATAAATCTTCATAAAAAATTTCGGTATTTTTCCTGTACTTTTAAATATATGCATATTATAATGATTAAGTATAAACTTTTATAGCCATACTTGAACTGAAAAGGGGAGTAGATATAGATGGGAGATAAAGATAAAAGTGTTGATGAAATCGTTGAAGAAACTCTGAAAGAAATTTATCAGGATATTGAAAATCTTGAAGAAAATCAGGAATCAGAGATTGATGCAGGGAATTTTGACGATGAAAATGAATTAGACCATAAAGAAGAGTATTTGGATGATGAAGAATACTTAGATGATGAATATTTTGATATTGAGGGTTATATAGATTCTGTCGCAGATTCGGATTGTGATCCTGAGAAAGTGGCGAAGGATGAAGATATATTAGAAGAATATGAAGAAATTGACGACGATGATGACGAAGACGAATTTGAAGATGTTGACCTGGATGAAGAGAACAAAAAAGTGAGAAAAAGTCAGGGGAATCATAAAAGAAATCATATAAAAGGGAAGAAGATGGCTGCAATTGTCATTGGTTCTATCTTAGGAGTCTTTGCTGCAATCTATATTGGCTTCGCAGTATATTTTAACAATCATTTTATGTTTTCAACCGAAATTAACGGAGTTGATTTTTCACTGAAAAGCGTGGATCAGGTCGAGTCATATATGAAAAAGCAGGTTGAAGATTATTCGTTAACACTGAAGGAGTCAGATGGAGATCAGGAAGACATCAATGGTTCTGACATTTCTTTGAAATATGTACCTGGAGATCAGGTAAGCCAGCTGGCAAAGGAACAGAACAATGCTTTCTGGATTGAATCGCTTTGGAAAAAGAATCAGATTGAAGCGCAGATTGGTGTCGAATATGATGAATCTGCTTTGAAGCAGATTATTGATAATCTGGAATGTATGAAGGAAGAGAACCAGACTGCATCTGTAGATGCACATCCTGAATTTCAGACAGACAAATTTGTGGTTGTTCCAGAGGTAATTGGAACTCAGATTAATCGGGAAAAATTTGATCAGGCTGTTTCAGAGGCAATCAATGGATTCCAGACGGAACTTGATCTGACCGAAGCGGATTGTTATATTGCGCCTAAATATGTGTCGGATTCGAAGGAAGTTGTGGATGCGGCAGAGGCAATGAATAGTTATCTGGGGGCCAGTATTACATATGATTTCAATCCGTATACAGAGGTGGTGGATTCTTCCGTTATTTCTCAGTGGGTGAAGGTAGATGCTGATATGAAGGTCACTTTTGATAAAGAGGCTGTAAAAGAATATATTCAATCCCTGGCTGAAAAGTATAATACGCAGGGGAGACAGAGATCTTTTGTAACCGCAACGGGTAATACAGTAACAGTATCTGGTGGCGGATATGGATGGAGGATCGATCAGGAAGCAGAATATAATGCATTGATTGACAATATCAAGAAAGGAGAAACAGTTACCAGAGAGCCGAATTATTCCAGTCGTGCGGCAAGCCATGAAGGGAATGATGTTGGAAGCACATACGCAGAAGTGGATCTTACGAATCAGAGGATGTATTTTATTCAGAACGGGCAGATCGTTTTGCAGACGGATGTAGTAACTGGTAATCCAAATAAAGGTAACGCTACTCCACAAGGGGTATATTCTCTCTCATATAAAGCATTGGATCAGACATTACGAGGAGAAAAGAAACCGGATGGAACCTATGAGTATGAAACTCCGGTAAAATACTGGATGCCGTTTAATGGGGGAATTGGCTTTCATGACGCTCCATGGCAGGCATGGTTTGGTGGATCAAGATATCAGACGAATGGTTCACATGGTTGTGTGAATATGCCATCTGATGCAGCTGCGCAGCTTTATAACCTGATCTCAGCAGGTACGCCGGTTGTAGTCCATTTTTAACAGCAATTCAGGCTGGATTTATATTATTTTAAGTAAGATGAGGATAAGATCATGTATGAAATTATAAAGAAAGATGGTCTTGCAAAGAGAGGAAGATTGCATACGGTACATGGGGTCATTGAGACCCCTGTATTTATGAATGTGGGAACTGCCGCAGCGATTAAAGGGGCTGTTTCTACAACTGATTTGCAGGAAATCAAGACACAGGTAGAGTTATCGAATACCTATCACCTTCATGTCCGTCCTGGAGATGAAGTGGTGAAAAAACTTGGAGGACTCCATAAGTTTATGGTATGGGAGAAACCGATTCTGACTGATTCAGGTGGCTTTCAGGTGTTTTCTCTGGCAGGACTTCGCAAAATTAAAGAAGAAGGTGTATATTTTAATTCTCATATTGACGGAAGAAAAATATTTATGGGACCTGAGGAGAGTATGCAGATTCAATCAAATCTTGCATCTACTATTGCAATGGCTTTTGATGAATGCCCATCCAGTGTGGCTGACAGAGATTATATTGAAAAATCCGTAGACAGGACTACAAGATGGCTGGAAAGATGTAAAAAGGAGATGGAACGTCTGAATGCACTTTCAGATACAATCAATAAACATCAGCTGCTTTTTGGTATCAATCAAGGCGGCGTTTATGAAGATATTCGTATCCGCCATGCTGAAGAAATCTCAAAGCTTGATCTGGATGGTTATGCGATTGGTGGTTTAGCCGTTGGAGAGACGCATGATGAGATGTATCGGATCCTTGACGCAGTAGTGCCACATCTTCCGGAAAACAAGCCGACATATTTGATGGGGGTCGGTACCCCGGTGAATATTTTGGAAGCAGTGGAGCGCGGAGTGGATTTCTTTGACTGCGTTTACCCAAGTCGTAATGGAAGACATGGACATGTTTATACGAATCATGGAAAATTAAATTTATTCAATGCCAAGTATGAATTAGATGACAGACCGATTGAAGAAGGATGCCAGTGTCCGGTCTGCCGTACGTATTCCAGAGCTTATATCAGACATCTTCTCAAGGCAAAAGAAATGTTAGGAATGCGTCTATGTGTGCTCCATAATCTTTATTTTTATAATACTATGATGGAAGAAATTCGTGACGCAATTGAGCAAGGCTGTTATAAAGAATATAAAGAGCAGAAAATTGCTGCTGTAACAGGAAAAAATCAATAAAATTTTTATGAATAATGCCATGAAATGGAAAAATAGCTTGATGAAATGATTATTTTTGTGTATGATAGCAATAGTGTTTAAAGAATTGTAGGAGGAATTTAGTATTATGTTTTCATTAGCAGCACAGAACTCAGCAGGAAGCTGGATCGTATTAATCGCAGTATATGCTTTGATTTTTGGAGGATTCTGGTTTATTTTTATCAGACCACAGAAAAAAGAGCAGAAAAGAATTCAGTCAATGATCGCCGAGATGGAAGTGGGAGATACTGTTTTAACAACCAGCGGTTTTTACGGAGTTATCATTGACATCAGTGATGAGGATGTAATTGTAGAATTTGGAAGCAACAGGAACTGTAGAATTCCAATGCAGAAATCTGCAATTGCTCAGGTCGAAAAGGCATCTGCTGAATAAAAGTTTTGTAACATTTGAATAATTTTTTGCAAAAAAGAAGGAGGAATTTCGTCATGGAGTTCCTTCTTTTTTGTCTATATTGCATTAAATCAAATACAATGCATCAAATGAAAACTATTATCAAAATAAAGCTTGATATTTTTTTGACAAAATGGTATACTGACGGCGCAAAAGAAAATGATGAAAGACAGGAAGGAGAAAAAGGAGATGACACAGTTTGAACAGTGGGCTGGTTTCAAAGGAAGAAACTGGACAAATTCCGTAGACGTAAGAAGTTTTATTCAGGACAATTATACACCGTATGAAGGTGATGAGTCTTTCCTGGAAGGACCGACAGCTGCAACAAACAGATTATGGGATGAACTGCAGAAACTGCAAAAAGAAGAACGTGCAAAAGGCGGCGTTCTTGACATGGAGACAGAGATTGTGTCCGGTCTTACTGCTTATGGACCTGGATATATCAGTGAGGAATTGAAAGATCTGGAAAAAGTGGTTGGTCTTCAGACAGATAAACCTCTTAAAAGAGCATTCATGCCATATGGAGGAATTAAAATGGCAGAGCAGGCTTGTACCACTTATGGATATCAGCCGAGCGAAAAGCTTCATGAAATCTTTACAAAATACCACAAGACACATAATCAGGGTGTGTTTGACGTATATACTCCGGAAATGAAAAAGGCAAGACATAATAAGATTATTACAGGACTTCCGGACACTTATGGAAGAGGACGTATTGTTGGTGATTATCGTCGTGTTGCCTTATATGGTATCGATTTTCTGATTGAGAAAAAGCAGTATGATTTTGAGCGTTATGCAAGACATGGAATGAAGGGAACGGATTTCCGCCTTCGTGAAGAGGTTGCTGATCAGATTCATGCATTAAAAGATATGAAAGAAATGGCAGCTGTATATGGATATGATATTTCCAAACCGGCAAAAGATGCACGTGAGGCTGTACAGTGGCTGTATTTCGGATACCTTGCTGCAATTAAGACACAAAATGGTGCGGCTATGAGTGTCGGACGTATTTCTACCTTCCTTGATATTTATATTGAAAGAGATTTAAAAGCAGGTAAGATCACAGAATCAGAAGCGCAGGAACTGATCGATCATATGGTTATGAAATTCCGTATGGTGAAGTTTGCAAGAATTCCTTCTTATAATGAGCTGTTCTCAGGAGATCCGGTATGGGCGACTCTGGAAATGGGCGGACTTGGACAGGATGGACGTTCTATGGTTACAAAGAATGATTATCGTTTTCTGCATACACTGGAAAACATGGGACCAGCACCGGAACCAAACCTTACCGTTCTGTATTCTTCCAGATTACCGGAAAACTTTAAGAAATATGCAGCACTTATTTCTGTAAAAACAAGTTCTGTGCAGTATGAAAATGATGATGTTATGCGACCGGTATGGGGAGATGACTATTCCATCTGCTGCTGTGTATCTGCAACACAGACTGGAAAGGAAATGCAGTTCTTTGGCGCACGTGCCAACCTTGCAAAATGTCTGTTATATGCAATTAATGGCGGTGTGGATGAGAAGACAAAACAGCAGGTGGGTCCGGCGTACAGACCGATTACATCAGAATATCTGGATTACGATGAAGTTATGGAACGTTATGACGATATGATGGAATGGCTGAGTAAGTTGTATGTAGATACATTGAATATGATCCATTATATGCATGATAAGTATAACTATGAAGCTGCAGAAATGGCATTGATCGATACAAATGTAAGACGTACATTTGCAACTGGTATTGCTGGATTCTCACATGTAATCGATTCCCTGTGTGCAATTAAGTATGCAAAAGTAAAACCGATCCGTGATGAGGATGGTATTGCAGTTGACTTTGAGATTGAAGGTGATTTCCCAAGATATGGTAATGACGATGACCGTGCAGATGATATGGCAATCTGGCTTTTGAAGACATTTATGCACAAATTGAATAAATGTCATACATATAGAAATTCTGAGCCTACTACATCTATTCTTACAATTACATCTAATGTTGTATATGGAAAGGCCACAGGATCACTCCCGGATGGTAGAAAAGCAGGAGAACCGTTGTCACCAGGTGCAAATCCATCTTACGGTGCAGAAAAGAATGGACTTCTTGCTTCTTTGAATTCAGTCGCAAAACTTCCATATGAATTGGCATTGGATGGAATTTCCAATACGCAGACTATCAGCCCGGGTGCTCTCGGACACAGTGATGAAGAGCGAAGAGATAATCTGGTGCATGTAATGGATGGATATTTCGATCAGGGTGCGCACCACCTGAATGTCAATGTATTTGGTACAGAAAAACTGATCGATGCTATGGAGCATCCAGAGAAACCAGAATACGCAAACTTTACAATCCGTGTATCCGGATATGCAGTAAAATTTATTGATCTGACACGTGAGCAACAGTTAGATGTAATTGCAAGAACCTGTCACGATCAAATGTAGAAATAAAGGAGCAGAACCATGACAAAGGGATATATACATTCTTTAGAAAGTTTTGGCTCTGTTGACGGTCCGGGGGTCCGATATGTGATCTTTACCTCTGGCTGTGCAATGCGCTGTCAGTTCTGTCACAATCCGGATACCTGGAATATGCAGTCGGGGACTCCTTATACTGCGGATGAACTGATTGAAAAAGCTTTGAAATACCGCACTTACTGGGGGAGTAAGGGCGGTATTACCGTCAGTGGAGGAGAACCCCTTTTACAGATTGATTTTCTGACAGAACTTTTTCAAAAAGCGAAAGAACAAGGGATACATACTACTCTTGATACAAGTGGAAACCCTTTTACCAGAGGAGAACCGTTCTTTGATAAATTCTGTAGATTGATGGAAGTAACAGATCTTGTGATGCTGGATATAAAGCAGATTGATGAGGAACAGCATAAGATTTTGACAGGTTATACGAATCAGAATATCCTGGATATGGCACGCTTCCTGTCGGATATTAAAAAGCCGGTATGGATCCGACATGTACTTGTTCCGGAACGCAGTGACCGGGATGATTATCTTGAGAGACTTCAAGAATTTATCCTGACTTTAAAAAATGTAGAGCGGGTAGAAGTATTGCCGTATCATACACTTGGTGTATTTAAATGGAAGGAACTTGGA
The DNA here is from genome assembly GCA_022769185.1 of Dorea sp. GTDB lineage: Bacteria > Bacillota > Clostridia > Lachnospirales > Lachnospiraceae > Dorea_A. The sequence continues at coordinate 56,502 of JALEKG010000029.1, forward strand.
TTCGAATACCAGTTGGAAGGGATTAATCCTCCGACTAAAGATCGGGTGGAAAATGCGAATCGGATTTTAAAAACAAATACTTATATATAAAAGTTTGCAGGGATTGTTGTAAAACAATATGTTTTCGGCAATCCCTTTTGAATGCTGTTAATTAATTTTCATCTGAATAGGTTTCGACAGCCTTTGATCAAGGAATGGAATGAAAAACAACAGCATAAAGTTATTATGATAAAACATTGGTATGTAAGAGTAATATGAGAAATAGAACAATAATGATATTTTTATGTTCGGTGCTGATTATGGGTGGCATTTTATACTGGAATATTCAGGAGAAACAGAATCTGCAGACATCCGGAAAGATAGAAGAACAATCAGATTATATTAAGTGGGTAGAATTTAATGTAACTTGTGAGGCAATGAAAAAGGCTTGTCAGTATGATGTTGATACATATGGAGAAACAGTACATTTAAATTGGATTGAACTGCTGGCTTATCTTGGTGCAAAATACGGAGGAGATTTTTCAATATATCAGGAAACGGACATGGAAGAGATCGCTGATAAGATGTTGAGAGAGAATGTCACTTTTGAAGAAATGACTGAAAATATGGAGTATTATTCTTATTATCAGGAAGCTTACCATGCGGTGCTGGTTGGTATGCTGGGGGAATATCAGATTCAAACACTGGATGAGAATACTGGAAAAAAAGAATGGAAAAAAGTGTATGGATTAAAAGCATTTCATCCGATTGCAAAAGGATTTCCGTATTCGGATTATGATGATTTCGGTGTGTCAAGGACATATGGATATCAAAGAAATCATCTGGGCCATGATATGATGGGTCAGGTTGGAACTCCGGTGATTGCAGTGGAGTCCGGCTATGTCTATGAGTTGGGGTGGAACCAGTATGGAGGATGGAGGATAGGAATCAATAGTTTTGACGGGAAAAGATATTATTATTATGCGCATCTGAGACAGAATCGTCCATATGCGGAAGGGTTGGAAAAAGGAGATATCGTTCAGGCCGGTGATGTGATTGGATACATGGGAAGGACTGGATATAGCAGTGAAGAAAATGTAAATAACATAGATGAATATCATCTGCATTTCGGACTCCAGCTTATCTTTGATGAATCTCAGAGAGAAGGTAATAATGAAATATGGGTCAGTGGATATGAACTCGTCAGGTTTCTCTATCAGAACCAGTCTGAAGTACAGAGAAATGATAAGACCAAAGAATGGAGCAGAATTTATTCTATCAGAGATCCGGCAGTACAGGAATATATGAAAGAGCAGAATAACTGAACAGAGTAATAGAGGGATACGGTCTGAACAGACCCTATCCCTGGAACATATTTTCTACATAGTTTTGCATTTCCTCACGGCTTTTCATTTGCCTGGATCCATCAACAATCCTTTGCTGTTCATCCTCAGGAAGAGAAGCAAAACGTTTTAGGATATCTGTATGTTGTGCTAAAGACATTGTAAATCCGATGGGAAATTCATCGTTATGAAAAATCATAAAATCATCACCTCAATATTAGTATGCTCATTTAAAAAAAATATATAAGCAGGGCATGGATATGTTCGAATATGGCAATTTACTCAATTAAAGTCTTGAAACATACATTAAAATAGGATATTATAAGAGCTATAGATTTTTTATCTTAGGAAGGATGAGAACCATGAATCTTAAAATTGGTGTGATCAAAGGGGACGGAATTGGCCCGGAGATTGTTACGGAAGCAATGAAAGTCCTGGATAAAGTTGCAGAGGTATATGGACATACATGTGAGTACACACAGCTTTTGCTGGGAGGTGCTTCCATTGATGTACATGGAGTTCCATTAACAGATGGAACAATTGAAGACGCAAAGGCCTGTGACGCAATATTGATGGGGTCCATCGGCGGAGACGCAAAGACTTCTCCGTGGTACCAGTTAGAACCATCAAAAAGACCGGAAGCCGGATTGCTAAAGATTAGAAAAGAATTGAATTTATTTGCTAATTTGAGACCGGCGATACTTTATGATGAGTTAAAAGGAGCATGTCCGCTGAAGGAGGAGATAACAGAAGGTGGATTTGACCTGATGATTATGAGAGAACTGACCGGCGGCCTTTATTTTGGCGAGAGAAAGACAGTGGAAGAAAATGGAGTAATGACTGCATATGATTCCCTTACATATAATGAAAATGAGATTCGCAGAATTGCAAAACGAGGATTCGATATTGCTATGAAACGCCGCAAAAAAGTGACGAGTGTTGATAAGGCGAATGTTCTGGATTCTTCCAGACTTTGGAGAAAAGTTGTGGAAGAGGTTGCAAAAGATTATCCGGAGGTTACTCTGGAGCATATGTTGGTAGATAACTGTGCAATGCAGCTGGTGAAGGATCCGAAGCAGTTTGATGTAGTCCTTACAGAAAATATGTTTGGAGATATTTTGTCTGACGAAGCAAGTATGGTGACAGGTTCAATCGGAATGTTGGCAAGTGCCAGCCTGAATGAGACGAAATTTGGACTTTATGAGCCAAGCGGTGGCTCTGCACCGGATATTGCAGGAAAAGGAATTGCGAATCCGATTGCAACTATCCTGTCAGCCGCAATGATGCTTCGTTTCAGTTTTGATCTGGATCAGGAAGCAGACGCAATGGAGACAGCAGTTGCTAAGGTTCTGAAAGAAGGTTATAGAACCATTGATATTATGTCAGAAGGAAAAACACAGATTGGAACTGCGCAGATGGGAGATCTGATCGCAGCGTATATTCAATAAAGAAGAGTTTTGAAAGGATCAAAGAGATATGAGAAGTGATACAGTTACAAAAGGAAAACAACAGGCTCCGCACCGTTCATTATTTAATGCACTGGGCCTGACAGAAGAAGAGATGAGCAGACCGTTGGTTGGTATTGTTAGTTCTTATAATGAGATCGTTCCGGGACATATGAATCTGGATAAGATTACCAATGCAGTAAAACAGGGAGTTGCCATGGCAGGAGGTACACCGATAATGTTTCCTGCTATTGCAGTGTGTGATGGAATAGCCATGGGACACATTGGAATGAAGTATTCTTTGGTTACCAGAGATCTGATCGCAGATTCCACAGAAGCAATGGCAATGGCTCACCAGTTTGATGCTTTGGTTATGATCCCGAATTGTGATAAGAATGTTCCAGGACTTCTGATGGCAGCGGCTAGAATTAATGTTCCGACCATTTTTGTCAGTGGCGGACCGATGCTTGCAGGCCATGTGATGGGGCAAAAGAGGAGTCTTTCCAGCATGTTTGAAGCAGTAGGTGCGAATGCAGCAGGTACATTGTCAGATGAAGGACTGTGTGAATTTGAAAATAATGTCTGCCCAACCTGTGGTTCCTGTTCCGGTATGTATACGGCAAACAGCATGAACTGTCTGACAGAAGCACTTGGTATGGGACTTCGTGGAAATGGAACCATTCCTGCAGTATATTCTGAAAGAATCCGTCTTGCCAAAAAAGCTGGTATGCAAGTGATGGAATTATTAAAGAAGGATATTCGTCCGAGAGACATTATGACAGAAGATGCGATCTTAAATGCCCTTACAGTAGATATGGCGCTTGGATGTTCTACCAACAGTATGCTACATCTTCCGGCAATTGCTCATGAAATTGGAATGGATTTTGAGATTGATTTTGCAAATGGAATTAGTGAGAAGACTCCGAACCTGTGTCATCTTGCGCCAGCAGGTCCGACTTATATGGAAGATCTGAATGAAGCCGGCGGTGTATATGCAGTTATGAATGAACTGAATAAAAAAGGTCTTCTCCATACAGATTGTATGACTGTTACTGGTAAGACAGTTGGTGAAAATATAAAAGATGCAGTAAATAAAAATCCTGAAGTAATTCGTACGATTGATAATCCATATAGCCAGACGGGCGGACTTGCAGTGTTAAAAGGAAATCTTGCACCAGACGGCAGTGTAGTAAAACGTTCTGCAGTTGTTGAGGAAATGTTGGTTCATGAAGGACCAGCCAGAGTATTTGAATGTGAAGAAGATGCGATTGCAGCAATCAAAGGAGGAAAGATTGTAGAAGGTGACGTTGTAGTCATCCGCTATGAAGGACCAAAAGGTGGTCCAGGTATGCGGGAGATGCTGAATCCAACTTCTGCAATTGCAGGTATGGGGCTTGGTTCCAGTGTGGCCCTGATCACAGATGGACGTTTCAGTGGTGCTTCCCGAGGAGCATCAATTGGTCATGTATCCCCGGAAGCAGCGGTAGGTGGACCAATTGCATTGGTAGAAGAAGGTGATATCATTAAGATTGATATCCCGAACCTGAAGCTGGAACTTGATGTATCCGATGAGGAACTGGCAAAGAGAAAAGCAGCATGGCAGCCAAGAGAACCAAAGGTTACATCTGGCTATCTTGCAAGATATGCATCCATGGTAACTTCCGGAAACAGGGGAGCAATCTTGGAAATACCTAAGGCAAAATAAAAGCAATAAAGAACAGGGGAAAAAGCTATGCAGTTAACAGGAGCAGAAATCGTAATCGAATGCTTAAAAGAGCAGGGCGTGGATACGGTATTTGGGTATCCGGGCGGAGCGATTTTGAATGTATACGATGAATTATATAAACACAGTGATGAGATTACACATATCCTGACTTCTCATGAGCAGGGCGCTGCACATGCAGCAGACGGATATGCAAGAGCAACGGGAAAAGTAGGGGTATGCCTGGCTACCAGTGGACCTGGAGCAACTAACCTTGTTACTGGAATCGCCACAGCATATATGGATTCTATTCCAATTGTTGCAATTACTTGTAATGTCGGCGTCTCTCTTCTTGGAAAAGACAGTTTCCAGGAAATTGATATTTCTGGAATCACGATGCCGATTACAAAACATAACTATATTGTAAAAGATGTAAATCAGCTGGCAGATACCATTCGCAAAGCATTTGTGATTGCCAAAAAAGGCAGACCAGGACCGGTGCTGATTGATATTCCCAAGGATGTAACAGCTAATAAGGCTGAGTATATGAAATCGGATATCTCTCAGGTCCTTCCATCACAGGATATCTGTGAAGCGGATATTCTGTCTGCATTGAAGATGATTAAGGATGCAAAAAAACCATATATTTTTGTCGGCGGCGGTGCGGTATTGTCTGATGCCAGTAAAGAACTATATACATTTGTGAAAAAAGTAGATGCACCAGTTACCGATTCATTAATGGGAAAAGGTGCATTTCCAGGTACGGATCCGTTATATACGGGAATGCTTGGAATGCATGGTACTAAGACCTCAAACTATGGTGTTAGTGAATGCGATCTTCTGATTGTAGTCGGAGCGAGATTCAGTGATCGTGTAACAGGAAATGCAAAAAAATTTGCAAAGAATGCTAAGATTCTGCAGATTGATGTGGATGTAGCTGAGATGAACAAGAATGTGTTGATCACAGAAGGAGTTGTAGGAGATATCAAGGTTGTGCTTGAAATCCTCAATCAGCGTCTGGAGCAGCAAAACCATCCGGAATGGATTGAGAAGATCATGGCATATAAAGAAAAATACCCGTTATCTTATCATCCGGATGTTTTGACAGGTCCGTATGTGGTAGAAGAGATTTATCGTCAGACAAGAGGAGATGCGATTATCGTAACCGAAGTAGGACAGCATCAGATGTGGGCAGCACAATACTATAAATATACAAAACCGAGAACGTTACTGACTTCAGGTGGACTTGGAACGATGGGGTATGGACTTGGTGCTTCCCTTGGGGCAAAGGTTGGAAAACCTGATAAGACAGTCGTTAATATAGCAGGTGACGGATGTTTCCGTATGAATATGAATGAAATTGCTACTGCAGTACGTCACAATATTCCTGTGATTCAGGTGGTTATTAATAACCATGTGTTAGGAATGGTCCGCCAGTGGCAGAATCTGTTCTATGGACAGCGTTACTCAGCAACGGTACTGAATGATGCCGTAGATTTTGTAAAACTTGCAGAGGCTATGGGAGCAGAAGGTGTCCGTGTGACTACCCAGGAAGAATTTCAGCAGGCGTTTGCCAGAGCACTTACTTTAGGTAAGCCGATTGTTATTGACTGTCAGATTGACAGTGATGATAAGGTATGGCCGATGGTGGCACCAGGTGCGCCAATCAATGAAGCGTTTGATGAAAAGGACCTGGAAGACAGAAAATAATAACAACGAAGGAAAGTGGAGGAACAACAATGAGCAGAGTGTACAATTTCTCAGCAGGACCGGCAGTATTGCCAGAAGAAGTGTTAAAAGAAGCAGCAGAAGAGATGCTGGACTATAAAGGAACCGGCATGTCCGTAATGGAAATGAGTCACCGCTCGCAGGCGTTTAAAGAAATTATTGAGACTGCAGAAGCTGATATCCGTGAACTGATGAATATTCCGGACAATTACAAGGTATTATTTCTTCAGGGAGGAGCATCTCAGCAATTTGCCATGATTCCTATGAACCTTATGAAGAATGGTGTAGCTGATTATATCGTAACCGGACAGTGGGCAAAAAAGGCGGCTGCTGAAGCAGAAAAATACGGCAAGGTAAATATTATTGCTTCTTCCGCAGATAAGACATTTTCTTATATTCCGGATTGCTCTGATCTCCCGGTATCAGATGATGCAGATTATGTTTATATCTGTGAGAATAATACAATTTATGGTACTAAATATAAAGAACTTCCAAATACAAAAGGAAAGACACTGGTAGCAGATGTATCTTCCTGCTTTCTGTCAGAGCCGGTTGATGTAACAAAGTATGGCGTTATCTATGGTGGAGTTCAGAAAAACGTAGGACCGGCCGGAACAGTGATTGTGATTATTCGAGAAGATCTGATTTCTGATGATGTTCTTCCAGGTACACCGACAATGTTAAAATATAAGACTCACGCAGATGCAAACTCCTTATACAACACACCTCCGGCATATGGGATTTACATTTGTGGCAAAGTATTTAAATGGCTGAAAAAGCAGGGCGGGCTTGCGGTCATGAAAGAGAAAAATGAAAAGAAAGCGAAGATTTTATACGATTTTCTGGATCAGAGCAAATTGTTTAAAGGAACCGTTGTTCCGAAAGATCGTTCTCTCATGAACGTGCCGTTTGTGACTGGAGACGCGGATTTGGATGCTAAATTTGTAAAAGAAGCAAAAGAAGCTGGATTTGAGAATCTGAAAGGACACCGTACTGTAGGAGGTATGCGTGCAAGTATATATAATGCGATGCCGATAGAAGGTGTTGAGAAGCTTGTTGAGTTTATGAAGAAATTCGAAGAGGAGAATCTGTAATCATGTATAAATATCATTGTTTAAATCCGATCTCTGATGTAGGTTTGGAAGAATTTACAGAAGAATATGCTCCTGTCAGCACAGTAGAAAAAGCAGATGCCATTCTTGTAAGAAGCGCAGGAATGCATGAGATGGAATTTGCAGACGAATTAAAAGCTGTTGCAAGAGCAGGGGCAGGGGTAAATAATATTCCCCTGGAAAAATGTGCAGAAAAAGGTATCGTAGTATTTAATACACCGGGAGCAAATGCGAATGGTGTAAAAGAGCTGGTTATTGCGGGTATGCTCCTCGCTTCCAGAGATATCATCGGAGGTATCGGCTGGGTACAGGAGAATGAAGAAGATGGTAACATTGCAAAAGATGCAGAAAAAGCAAAAAAAGCATTTGCCGGGTGTGAACTGAAAGGTAAAAAACTAGGGGTAATCGGGCTTGGTGCGATTGGCGTTTTGGTTGCTAATGCAGCAGATAATCTTGGAATGGATGTTTACGGATATGATCCGTATGTATCTGTTGATTCAGCATGGAGACTTTCCAGAAATGTTCATCATACAACAAATGTAGATGAATTGTATGAAACTTGCGATTATATTACGATTCATGTTCCGGCAATGGACAGTACCAAAGGCATGATCAGTCGTGATGCAATTGGATTGATGAAAAAAGGAGTTGTTGTTCTGAATTTTGCCAGAAATGTACTGGTAGATGAAGAGGCTATGGTGGATGCACTTGTATCTGGACAGGTAAAGCATTATGTGACGGATTTCCCGACTCCTGAGATTGCAGGCGTAAAAGGGGCGATTGTCATTCCGCATCTTGGCGCGTCAACTGTAGAGTCTGAAGATAACTGTGCAAAAATGGCAGTAAAAGAATTGATGGATTATCTGGAAAACGGAAATATTAAGAATTCTGTAAATTATCCGGATTGTGATATGGGACTTCGTGGTAATAAAACCAGATTACTTTTACTTCATCACAATGTTCCAAATATGATTGGACAATTTACAAAAATTCTGGCCAGAGATAATATGAATATTGCAGATCTTACCAATAAGAGCAAAGGAAAGTATGCTTATACAATGATAGACATTGATTCAATTGTACCGGAAGGTGTGGCAGAAGAATTAAGACAGGTTAATGATGTGTTAAGAGTTCGCGTCATTTCTTAAACCAAAATTAATAAAATAGTAAGATTACCTTAATTGCTTAATTTGTCAAATAAGAGTATGCTAGGCTACATAAAAGATATACATTATGGTCTTATGAAATGTAGGGGAGACATACAAATGACAAGGAAACGACGGGGAATTGTAAAACACAAAAAAAGTATGAAAAGAGTAAGGACCATATCGAAAGTTCTTACTCTTTTTCTTGTAATCTGTATTGCAGGAGTAATGGCAAAAAGTATAATTAAGCTTTTTCACAAGCCTGTCCAGTTAACGATTATAGCGGAAGATCAGGAAATTCTTCAGGGAGAAGAACTTCCAAAACTAACTGTTCAGGTAAAGGCAGAAGATAAGAAAGAAGATCAGTTGGATAAGATATTTCTGGATCAAAAGAAGACGTATTCAATAAATGAACTGATAGGCGATATCCGGCAGGGAAAAATATGTAAGATCATTTGTAATGCTGATCCAAATACGGAAGGGATTTATCCAATTAAAGTCGAATTGGAGAAGAAAGTAAAAGATAAGCTCGATGGAGAATGGAAAGGAAAAGTAAGATTTTATGTAAAAGGCGGGAATTTGAAAGTAAAAAATTCAATCGGCAATTGGGAAAAGGATAGATTCAAAAAATATGATGGAACGTACGTAACAAATGGATTCGTTCAGTCGAAAGGCCATAAATATTATCTGGACGGAGAGGGGAGAAAAGTAACCGGCTGGCAGATAATCGGAGAAGACAGATACCTGTTCGATGAGAACGGAATATTACAGAAATCAAAATGGGAAGAAAAAGATGGATATAAGTATTATCTGGGAAATTCCGGAGCAGCATTGAAGGGCTGGCAGAGTATGGATGGTGGTGAATACTATTTTATGGAGGATGGTAAAATGGCAGTCGGCCAGGTTAAAATTGGACTTTCAGAATACACGTTTGATGAGAATGGGAAATTAGTTTCAAAAAGTGAAAAAAAGATTGATCCATCTAGCCCGATGGTTGCACTTACATTTGATGATGGTCCTGGATCAAGAACCATTGAATTGCTGGAACAGTTAAAAAAATATAATGCTCATGCTACATTTTTTATGCTGGGACAGAATGTTTCTTCGTATCCGGACACAATAAGACAGATGAAAGAAGCAGGATGTGAACTTGGTAATCACTCCTATGATCATGCGAATCTGTCAAAAATGGATGCAAACGGGATCAAAAAAGAGGTAGGAGATACGAATTCCAGAATCAAGAGTATTGTAGGAGAACAGGCAGAACTTATGAGACCACCTTATGGTGCTTTGAGTGATATACTCAGAGAAAGTGCAGGCATGCCAATGATCTTGTGGAATATTGATACTTTGGACTGGAAGACACGTAACGTTCAACAGACAATTGACAGTGTTATGGATCATGTAAAAGACGGGGACATTATTCTGATGCATGATATCTATAGCGAATCGATAGATGCTGCGATAGAACTGATTCCGAAACTGGAGCAGGAAGGTTTTCAGTTGGTTACTGTTTCAGAAATGGCTGAAGCCAAAGGGCATAGTCTGGAAAATGGAAAAGTTTATACTGACTTTTAAAAGAAAACCTCCTTCAGCGGAAGAAATTGCTGAAGGAGGTTTTATATCTTAGCTTACAAGGGAAATTATCGGTAGCTTGAAAGCATTTTATCTGTTTTGTCTGTGTTCATCCAGAAGTCTGTGGATTTTTTCTGTAGGGTCGAGAACACGTCCGATCGTAATATCGTGATTGAAAGAGTCAATGATCAATGCAATAAATTTACTCATATCAGCAACAACAAAATAAGGTTTTTCTTTTGTGACCGGTGGAAGGTAGGTCAGATTAGTAGTAATCACACGATCAATATAACCTTTATTATAGTATTCATCAAATTTATCAAATCCTTCTGTAAATAAACCAAAGCAGGTGCAGACAAATACGCGGTCTGCTCCGCGCTCTTTGATCTGTTTTGCAACATCAAGCATACTTTCGCCGGAAGAAATCATATCATCAACGATGATGACGTCTTTTCCATCAATCTGATCCCCAAGAAATTCGTGTGCAACGATAGGATTTTTACCATTAATGACAGTTGAATAATCTCTTCGTTTATAAAACATACCCATGTTGACACCAAGTACATTTGAAAAATATACAGCTCGATGCATGGCACCTTCATCCGGGCTTACAATCATAAGATGATCTTTGTCTACCTGAAGATCAGGTTCGGCTTTTAAAAGTGCTTTCATAAACTGATAAGGTGGATTGAAATTATCGAATCCATGCAGAGGAATAGAATTCTGTACACGTGGGTCATGCGCATCAAAAGTGATGATGTTGCTGACACCCATGTCAACTAATTCCTGAAGTGCAAGAGCACTGTCAAGAGATTCTCTTTTGGTACGTTTATGCTGACGGCTTTCATATAGAAATGGCATGATGATATTCAGCCGGTGGGCTTTTCCGTTTGCAGCAGAAATAATACGTTTCAGATCTTGGAAATGATCATCCGGAGACATATGATTCAGATGTCCGTTGACAGTATAGGTCAGACTATAGTTACACACATCTACCATCAGAAAGAGGTCTGTCCCACGGATGGATTCTGTTAAAAGACCTTTTGCTTCTCCAGAACCAAAACGTGGACAAGGACAGTCGATCAGGTAGTTATCTCTCTGATAATTATAAAAAAGAGGAGAATCCAGAGATTCCTTTTCTGTTTCTTGTCTGAACTGGACGATATAATCATTCACTTTTTCTCCAAGTTCCCGGCAGGATTCAAGAGCACCGATTTTTAAGGGCGCAACCGGAAGTGCTGATTCCATTAATTTGATATTTGGCATGATATAATCTCCTGTATTTATTATTTTGTAATGCGTTCTTAATTATTTATATCACTTTTTCTATAAAAAGGTCAACTACTGATTGGACTATTTGGGAAAGGTAATGTATAATATAAGAGTTAGATAAAAAATTATGAATGAAAATAGAGGAGAATTAGAATGAGTAAACCAGTAGTTGCTATTGTTGGAAGACCGAATGTCGGAAAATCCACCTTGTTTAATGCACTGGCGGGTGAGATGATATCGATCGTAAAAGATACGCCTGGAGTGACCAGGGATCGTATCTATGCGGATGTCACCTGGCTGGATAAAGAATTTACATTGATTGATACAGGAGGGATCGAACCGGAAAGTAAAGATATTATTCTTTCACAGATGAGGGAGCAGGCACAGATTGCTATTGATACTGCAGATGTCATTATCTTTATTACGGATGTAAGACAAGGACTGGTAGATGCAGATTCGAAAGTTGCGGACATGCTCAGAAGATCCGGAAAACCAATTGTGCTTACAGTGAATAAAGTGGATAATTTTGATAAGTTTATGCCGGATGTGTATGAATTTTATAATCTGGGAATCGGAGATCCTTCACCTATATCTGCGGCTTCTCGCCTGGGAATTGGAGATATGCTGGATAGGGTGATTGAATATTTTCCGGAACATGATGGTGAAGAGGAAGAAGATGAGCGTCCAAGGATTGCAATTGTAGGAAAACCGAATGTCGGGAAATCTTCTATTATTAATAAACTTCTGGGAGAACAGCGAGTAATTGTATCAGATATTGCAGGGACAACCAGAGATGCAATTGATACAGATATTGTGCATGACGGAAAGGAATATGTATTTATCGATACCGCTGGTTTACGAAGAAAAAATAAGATTAAAGAGGAACTGGAACGGTACAGTATTATCCGTACTGTTACGGCAGTAGAGCGTGCGGATGTAGTTCTTGTAGTAATTGATGCGACACAGGGTGTAACAGAGCAGGATGCCAAGATCGCAGGGATTGCGCATGAACGCGGAAAAGGGATTATTGTTGTAGTAAATAAATGGGATGCCATTGAAAAAAATGATAAGACAATGCGGGAATATGAAAATGAGGTCCGCAGGGTATTATCATTTATGACGTATGCGGAGATTATGTATGTTTCCGCAGAAACAGGGCAGCGTCTGAACAAATTATACGATATGATAGATATGGTGATTGAAAACCAGACGATGCGAGTGGCAACCGGTGTGTTAAATGAGATTATGACCGAAGCAGTTGCAATGCAGCAGCCTCCGTCAGATAAAGGAAAGAGACTGAAGCTTTATTATATGACGCAGGTGTCTGTAAAACCACCATCATTCGTTATTTTTGTAAATGATAAAGAATTGATGCATTTTTCCTATACCAGATACCTGGAAAATAAAATTCGTGAAGCATTCGGTTTCCGCGGAACAGCTCTGAAGTTTTTTATCAGGGAGAGAAAGGAAAAGGACAATTAGTTATGGAACGTCTTATATGTGTGATAATCGGATATGCGTTTGGACTGATACAGACCGGGTATATTTACGGAAAAAAACAGGGAGTAGATATCAGAAAAAAAGGAAGTGGAAATGCAGGAACGACAAATGCACTCAGAACAATGGGGTGGAAAGCAGGGCTTGTCACATTACTTGGCGACTGCTTTAAGTGCGTGTTTGCTGTTGTGATTGTCCATATAATTTATGGAAAGAGCCATGCAGATATGCTTCCGTTACTGTCTATGTATGCAGGTATGGGAGCAGTTCTTGGACATAATTATCCGTTTTATCTGAAGTTTAAAGGTGGGAAAGGAATTGCTGCCACGGCGGGCTTGATTTTAAGTACGACAAATGTCTGGATCGTATTGATCTGTCTTGTAACATTTCTTTTGATTGTAGGAGTGACAAGATATGTTTCATTGGGCTCTTTAACGGTTGTGATTATTTATCTGGTCAGCGTGATTGTATATGGTCAGATGGGGGGATTTGGAATCACCAATCCAGTATATTTGTATGAAATGTATGCTATTGCGGCATTTTTAATGATATCAGCATTTTATAAGCATAAAGAAAATATTAAAAGATTATTATCTGGCACGGAAAATAAGATCAGTGTCGGAAAAAGTAAATAAAAAGAAAGGAAACAAATGATTATGGCAAATGTAGGCATTATGGGAGCAGGCAGCTGGGGAACTGCACTGGCGGTATTGCTTCACAAAAACAATCATCAGGTAACAGTTTGGTCCATTAATGAGGACGAAGTACAGATGCTTTCAGAAAAAAGGGAGCATACCAGTAAGCTTCCAGGAGTGAAACTGCCGGATGATATGATTATTACGTCTGATATGGAATCTGCAATTCATGGAAAAGATTTTATTGTATTAGCGGTACCGTCACCTTATACCAGAAGTACGGCTCGTAATATGAAATCATATGTAGCTGAAGGGCAGATTATCGTGGATGTGGCAAAAGGAATAGAAGAGGATACTCTGATGACATTGTCTCAACAGATCAGGGAAGAAATTCCGCAGGCAGATGTAGCTGTTTTGTCAGGGCCAAGTCATGCAGAAGAAGTTGGAAGAGGTCTTCCGACTACTGTATGTATCGGGGCAAGAACAGAAAAGACTGCCAAGTATCTTCAGGACATGTTTATGAATGAGGTGTTCCGTGTATATACCAGTCCGGATATGCTTGGAATGGAACTGGGAGGTTCTTTAAAGAATGTAATTGCTTTGGCTGCGGGAATAGCGGATGGATTGGGGTATGGAGATAACACAAAAGCCGCTCTGATCACAAGAGGAATAGCTGAAATTTCAAGGCTTGGAGTAAAAATGGGTGGCGCAATTGAAACTTTTAATGGACTTGCAGGAATTGGGGATCTGATTGTAACCTGCGCCAGCGTCCATAGTCGTAACAGGAAAGCCGGTTATCTCATGGGACAGGGGAAATCCATGAAGGAAGCTATGGATGAAGTTCAGATGGTTGTTGAAGGAGTATATTCTGCAAAGGCTGCAGCAAAGCTTGGAAAAAAATACAATGTATCTCTTCCGATCATTGATAAGGTAAATGAGATCCTATTTGAAGGGAAAAATCCGAAAGAAGCAGTGAATGAATTGATGCTTCGTGACAGCAAGGCGGAACATATGGCACTCCCATGGAAAGAGTAGACATTTTTAGAATAAGAAAGACGGGATATCACTTGCTGATATCCCGTTGTTATACTTGAATATGTGAGACGGTCTGTAATGAACAGTCCGTCTCGCGTTCGATTTGATAGAATTACAGATTAGCATGTTCGGTTACATATTTTTTGAAATCCATGATAACCGGTGCCTGGTATATATTTTTTAGTGTTGCCATGTAAAAGAGTCGTTCCCATGAAACATTTTCTATTTCTATTACTTTAAGTGGCATATAGTTTAAAATCGGCATATTTGGTACTATGGCAATACCAAAGCCTGCACCTACCAATCCGGCAATACCCTGATCTTCTTCCATGGAGTATGCAATCGTTGGATGACTTCCGTTTTGCTCAAAAAGATTGTCGATGACTGAACGGAGTTCGCTGCCTTCCGAATAAACGATATAAGGATAAGCAAGCGTTTTGCTCAAATCGATTGTTTTGTATTTATTGAGTGGATGATCGTTCGGTACAATCAAGACCAGTTTTTGTCGAGAGATAGGAATGAAGTCAATCATAGGCTCATTTTCCATCATAGAACAAAAAGCAATATCATATTTTCGATCTTTTAATCCCTGTATCATGTCTGGTGTTAAATCTGTAGAGCTGTGAAAATAAAAGTCAATCTTTTTATCTGGTCTGGAATTAAGAAAGCCCTTGACAAAGGTTGGAACAACGTCACAGCTTAAGGTGCGAAGTTGTACAATATCAACGCGGCCTTCTCCGTTTCCGGTCATCTGAAGTTTATTCACACTTGAATCTAACATACTTAATGCCTGTTCAACGTCTGTCAGAAATGCCTGTCCACATTTAGTTAATGCAACATTTCGCCCGTCTTTTTCAAACAGTTTGACCCCAAGTTCTTTTTCAAGGGAAGCAATTGCATGGCTTAAACTAGGCTGTGTAATTGCAAGTATCTCTGCAGCTTTTGTATAATGCTCCAGATGAGCCAATGTTACAAAATATCTCAGATGATACAGATTCATAAAGCCGGCCCCCTTTCTTCAATTGTATTAATTTCTATACAATATCTTACCATGAACACTGAATAAATTCCTATGAATAAAATCTATAGATTTGGTCATTTTTTAAAAAAATAAAAAATCTGTTCTAGAAAGAGGAAATTTTGGCATATATTTTAACAGCATATGCGGAAGGGGAAGGAACATGGACAATTTTGATTTATACAGAGATATACAGGCAAGGACAGATGGAGAAATCTACATAGGCGTTGTAGGCCCGGTTCGGACCGGAAAATCAACTTTTATCAAGCGTTTTATGGATGTTCTGGTATTACCACACATGGAAGATGAACATGGAAAAGAACGGACGAGAGATGAGCTTCCTCAATCTGCGTCCGGAAGGACAATCATGACCACTGAACCGAAATTTGTACCAAAAGAAGCGGCAAAAGTGACGCTTTCAGAAGATGTAACAGTAATGGTTCGGTTAATTGACTGTGTCGGTTATATGGTAGAAGGAGCATCTGGTCATGAAGAAGCCGGGGAAGAACGGATGGTAAAGACTCCATGGTTTGATTATGAAATTCCTTTTACAAAAGCTGCAGGAATAGGAACACGTAAGGTCATACATGATCATGCAACAATAGGAATTGTAATAACTACAGATGGAAGCATTACAGATATTCCGAGAGAAAATTATCGTGAAGCGGAAGAGAGAACGGTACGGGAATTACAGAATATAGGAAAACCTTTTATTGTATTGGTAAATTCAAAAAAGCCTTTTGGAGAAGAGGCGAAAAAAGTGCTACAGGAACTTGAGCAGCAGTATGGGGTGAAAGCACTTTCTGTCAATTGTGAACAGTTAAAAGAAGAGGATATCTATAAAATTATGGAGGCAGTATTGTATGAATTTCCGGTATCTGAAGTTCAGTTCTATATTCCCAAATGGGTGGAGATGCTTCCCAGAACACACAAAATAAAACAGGATCTCTTAATACATATCAGAAATGTAATGGAACATCTAAATGAGGTTAAAGATGCAGTGAGAGGAATTTCGACACCAGATAGTCCTTATGTCAATGAAATGAAGGTGGAACAGATAGGAATGGACACAGGTTGTGTGAAGATCCGGATAGAGATTAAAGAATCCTTCTATTATGAAATGTTGAGTGAAATGACTGGAACACATATTGCCGGGCAATATGAATTAATTGCAGCAATGAAACATTTATCTGAGTTGAAAGGAGAATATGAAGGAGTAAGAGATGCATTTACTGCTGTACGTATGAAAGGGTATGGGGTTGTAAGTCCAAGAAAGGAAGAAATTATATTAGATGAGCCGGTAGTCATCAAGCAGGGCAATAAGTTTGGTGTAAAGATTCATTCGGAAGCCCCTTCTATACATCTGATCCGGGCAAACATTGAGACGGAGATTGCGCCAATCGTGGGAAGTGAGCAGCAGGCGCAGGATCTGATTCAATATATTAAAGATGCAAAAGACCGGGAAGGAGGAGTATGGGGTACCAGTATCTTTGGAAAATCTATTGAAGAGCTTGTCATGGATGGTATGCATAACAAAATGGCAATGATTAACGAAGAGAGTCAGGAAAAACTTCAGGATACAATGCAGAAAATTGTTAATGACAGTAATGGAGGACTTGTTTGTATCATAATTTAACAGGCATGTGAAAAAATAAACAAAATTTGAAAATAAGTATTGAATTTTGAAAGAATTTGTGCATATAATAGGCACATGGCAATGAGGTCACGCTGGGATAAGTGTGACCTCTTTTCCTTTGTTGGGTATTGCCAGTGTATAATGATTGAAAGGAAGAGCTTAAGATGAAAGATTATATGTTTAAAGTACCACAGGACATTATATTTGGAATGGGTTCTTTGAAAAGATTGCCGGAATTACTGGAAAAAAGTGGTTCCAAAAAGATGATGATTGTTTCCGACCGAGGATTGGAAAGACTGGGAATTGTAAAACAGGTGACAGAGATTGTAGAATCAGAAGGAATAGAAACCTGTAATTTCCTTGATATTCTTCCAAATCCAACGGTTGAGATGGTAGATGCAGCAACAAAAGTGTATAAAGAATCCGGAGCAACCAGTATTGTTGCACTTGGAGGCGGAAGTCCGATGGATGTTGCAAAGGCAGTAGGAGTTCTTGCAAGGTATGGCGGCTCCATTACAGAGTATGAGGGGGCACATCTGGTTCCTGGACCGATTGAGCCGATCATTGCAATCCCGACGACCGCAGGTACCGGAAGTGAGGTTACCGCATTTTCTGTAATCACGGATACATCCAGAAATTATAAACTGACAGTATTCAGTTATGAACTACTGCCAAAATATGCACTTCTTGACCCAGAGATGATTATGTCAGTGCCGGCAAGCGTGGCAGCTTCCTGTGGAATTGATGCATTGATTCATGCATGGGAGGCATATACTTCCCTTGGAGCATCCCCATTCTCTGATGCCATGGCAGAGAAGGCAATGGAACTGATTGGAGGAAATATCCGGCGTTTTGTAGCCAACAGGAAAGACGAAGAGGCGGCCTGTGCCATGATGTCCGGAAGTATGTTCGCAGGGATTGCTTTTGCATGGGCACGTCTGGGAGATGTACATGCAATGTCTCATCCAGTCAGCGCTTTCTTCGGTGTACCACATGGTGTGGCTAATTCTATCCTTCTGCCGGTCATTGTAGCATATAATGCTTTGGCGGATCATGGACGTTATGAAAAGATCTACAATTATATCAGTGAAGACAAAGAGGCGGTAAGAGACTTTAAACCAGAAATGTTGGTAGAAGAGATTAAGAAGCTGAATGCATCTCTTGGAATTCCAAAAACTCTTTCTGAAGTAGGGGTGACGGAAGATAAGATTCCGCAGATGGCATTTGATGCAATGAAGAGCGGAAATATTGCAGCAAATCCGAGACAGACATCATTAAAAGATGTAGAGATGCTTTATCGGAAAGCATTATAGAAGATTCTTATATTGAAAATAGAAGAACAGGCTGGGGAGTGATTTTCCCAGCCTGTTTAATCATTTCTGGCATCTGCCGATTTCTCTTTTAAAATTGCCGAAATTGACGTTCTCAAAATCAGAAGCATGTAATCAATCAGTTCCTGGCGGCTGTGTTTTTCACGATCCTGAAAGTAATTGATCAGCATGCCGGCAAGAGCTTCCATATAAAAAGAGACAAGAAAGCTCTTGAAATTTTCATCGATAGTAAGATTCGATTCTGTGGCAATGCTGTCAATAATGGAACGCAGTATGCCTTCAAAATCCGTTGCGAAGAATCGTTTCATCTCTTCTCTTCCCATAGAATCATAAGCACAGTTAAGGATATGCTTGTTTTCATCAACGTAATCGATCGCAAATGAAAAGGCTTCTTCCGGATTCACAAGAAGGTCGAAGCTTTTCACTACCTCGATTGCCTCCTGCTCTAACATCCATTTCAGTAAAGCATAGATATTTTCAAAATGATAATAAAAAGTTTTTCTATTTACTCCGCAGTCAAGGATGATCTCACTTACTGTTATTTTTGAAAGGGGTTTTGATTTCATTGCTTTTTTCAGCGATTCCGCAAGTGATTTCTTTGTGTTAAATGAAGTGATCTCGTATTTCATTGATATTCTCCGTTCCTGTATTCCTTATTCGGTCATTTTATATTTATTATACACTTTCCGTCAAATATTCAATAGACATATTTGACCGTCAAATTTCAAGTTTTGACCGGATTTCACTCAAATCCCGTGTGATTAACCATTTTGTAAAACGGGTTTTATTTTTATAATGGAACTATTATGGGGTGAAATCAGAATATTTTTAATATCACAGGGACTCACATTTAATGCTGTCTGCATGAGAGTACCTGATAATAAAGACAAAGGAGAGTGAATGCTAATGAACGAACAATCTACGAAAAAAAGTAGTGACAGCTTTATGATGAGGCTTGCGACCTTCATTGTAGATAAGCGCAATCTTTTTTTCTTACTTACGATTATTATGGTAATTTTCTCGGCATTTTCCAGAAACTGGGTTGAGGTTGAGAGCGATCTTACTTTTTATTTGCCAGATGATTCTGAGACAAGACAGGGTCTTGACATTATGGAAGATCAGTTCACGACGTTTGGAACTGCAAATGTTATGATTGCAAACATTTCTCAGGAAAAGGCAGATGAGGTCGCAGATGAAATTGCAGGTTTGGAAGGGGTACAAGGTGTTGTGTATGATGATTCCGAAGATCATTACAATCATGTTTCAGCATTGTATACAGTAACGTTTTCTTATGATGAGAAGAACGATAAATGTCTGGATGCCCTGGATTCTGTGGAAGAGACATTGTCTGATTATGATGCATATATTGTTACATCCCTTGGAAATTCTCAGCAGGAAACGATTGAGTCAGAGGTCAGTGTTATCATGGTCTATGTAGCAATCATTGTAGTTATAGTTTTGATTTTGACCTCTCAGACCTATGCTGAGGTGCCGGTGCTTTTGATGACATTTATTACGGCAATGATTTTAAATCTCGGAACGAATTTCCTTCTGGGAAAGATTTCTTTTGTTTCGAATTCAGTTACCAGTATTTTGCAGCTGGCATTGTCACTGGACTATGCAGTCATACTGTGTAATCGTTTTAAGGAGGAACATCAGACGTTGCCGATTCGTGAAGCAGCGATTGTTGCTCTGAGCAAGGCAATCCCTGAGATTGGATCCAGCTCATTGACTACGATCGGTGGTCTGATTGCGATGATGTTCATGCAGTTTAAGATTGGAGCTGATATGGCAATCTGTCTGATCAAGGCTATTTTGCTGGCATTATTGGCGGTTTTTGTTGTGATGCCGGGATTACTGGTATTATTGAAACTATGAATTTTGCGTTTCCTACCGTTATCACTTCAGGAACCATTTTGGCAGTTGCGGGAGCTTTGATTGGTCAGATGACTTCTGAGGCGGCAATTGTTGGTATTGGTCAGAGTATCGGACGAGTTGTGATTGATGGAATGGTACGTGGAGAGATTCATGGAACGGTAAGCGGTACCGTTCATGCGACGGTAGATGGAGATGTGAATGTAAATCTGATTTCAGGAAATATAGCTGAGGAAGGAGATGATAAAGGTGAAGGAAAAGAAAATGAAAAATAAAATCATATCTTGCCTGCTGGTTCTATTTATCCTGAGCCTGTCGCTCATGACTCAGCTTGTCGTTCCGGCATATGCGGATCCGAAAGCCGGTGAAGAAACAGCATCGGCGGATGACAGTAAAGATCAGGCAGATGAGACAGAAGCGCAGGAATTGAAAGCGGAAGAAGACGGAACCGTTGTAATCAGTACGACAGAAGAATTTCTGGAAGTAGCGCAGGCTTGTTCACTGGACACCTGGTCACAGGGCAAAACCATTGTTCTGGATGCGGATATTTCTCTTGAAAATACAGAATATCTTCCAATTCCAACTTTCGGAGGTACCTTTGACGGAAAAGGATATACAATCAGCGGATTAACCATTACTAATAGTGTTACCCCTGCAGGCCTTTTTGGAGTTCTGCAGGAAACAGGTGTAGTAAAGAATCTGAATGTCAGTGGAGATGTGTCTCCTTCCGGGGATGCGGATGTGGTAGGAGGGATTGCCGGAGAAAATAACGGTACAATCGAAAATTGCACATATACCGGTTCTGTTTCCGGAAAACAAAATACTGGTGGAATTGCCGGAATTAATGGGACGACTGGAAATATAAAAAAATGCAATGTCAGTGGTACCATATCAGGAGAAAATATGACAGGCGGGATTGCAGGATACAATCTTGGGGAAATTGCATCCAGTCAGAATGATTCCTATGTCAATATTGAAAGTGTGGATCCTTCCCTGAGTCCTGAGGATATTAATCTAGATTTTCTGACGGATGTTTCAAAACTGTATTCACTGGATACCAGTATAAATGGAGATATTAATGTAGGCGGAATTGTTGGTACCATGGCAATTGAATATGAATTGGATCCGGAAGATGATGATACTTCCAGTGTATCAGGAAGAAACCGCCGGGAGTTTGAATTAAAGGCAATTCTCATAAAATGCTGCAATACAGGAAAAGTATCAGCAAAAAGAAATTATACGGGTTCTGTCTGTGGACATATGGATCTGGGACTGATTTCAGAATGTGAAGGTTACGGGGATACGGAAAGTGAGAATGGAGATTATGTAGGCGGGATTGCCGGAGTGGCAAGCGGGATTGTCCGCAATAGTTATGCAAAATGTACTTTAAAAGGGAAGAATTACATAGGGGGAATCGTTGGTACCGGAGTTACGGCAGATAAGACAGGTTCATCCAGTAGCGTGACAGGATGTTATGCGCAGGTGGACATTCCGGAATACGAGCAGTATGCAGGTGGTATATCTGGTGCAGAGGCAGGAGAATTTGCAGACAATTATTATGTTTCAGATGATCTTGCTGCAATCAATCGTATGAGTTATTCTGGGAAAGCCGAACCGATTGAATATTCCAAACTGCTGGAAGTAGAAGGATTGCCGGAAGAGTTTAAACAGTTGACGGTACAATTTGTAGCAGAAAATGAAACACTGAAAACGGTTACCTGTAATTATGGAGAGTCTCTTGATGACAGTGTATATCCGGAGATTCCACAGCGGAAAGGATATTATGCAAAATGGGACATTACAGAATTAACAGATCTTCGGTTTGATACCGTTGTGACCGCAGTTTATTCTCAATATACGACTGCGCTGGAGGATTCCAAGGTGCGTGATGACGGACGAACCATCTTTTATGTAGAAGGACAGTTTGGAGACGGGGATGAGGCAGATTTTGAAGAACAGTCACAGATTTCATCGGATATAGCGGTTGTTTCTACGGATGTATCAGGGGCTCTGGAAAGCTATTTCTCATTTCTGGATGATGCCAGTATGCCTTCAGATACGATCAGCCGTGAAGTGGTAGAACAGTGGAAAGTAACTTTGCCGGATGATGGGCTTTCTGAACATACGGTACGTTATCTTGCCCCGAAAGGAAAGAAGGATAATCTGGACGTCTATGTGAGACAGGACGGAGACGTCAAATGGGAGAAGGTAGAAACGGAAGAAGTTGGAAGCTATCTGTCATTCCCGGTATCCGGAACAATTTCAGAAATTGCAATTGTTTCTACACTGCCGATGCAGTGGGCATGGGCGATCGTTATTGCGCTTTTACTGTTGGTACTGTTTCTTCTGATCCGGATGGTCCGGAAAAAGATTCTCCGGCACAGAGCAAGAAAAGCGTTAGAAATGGAAGTGGAAGAAATGGAAGAAGCAGATGAAGAAGAATCAGAAACAGTTGAACCCAATTCAGAGACCGAGATGAATTCGGAAGAATCATGCACTTACTATTACACAAGAAAGTAATAAAGAGGGAAGGCTGTACAGTATTGTTGCAGAAGGCAAAGATGCCAGGTCTTTGTTAGAGATTCTGGTACCGCAGGTAGCAGATGAACTTTCGGATGCACAGGTGATTCGGATAGAACTTCAGGAAAATCAGGATGAGATTGATTACATTCATTTTTCTGCAAATGGAACATTGAATGATAATGCAAAAACGGATGTTACAGTGGAAGCAGACCTTACGACGATGGAGTATGATAGTCAGGCGGCAAATATTCCAACCAAAGTGAAAAAAGCTGTGAAAAGAGGAACGAAAGAATCCAATAATGAACTTACCGAGGATCTGTTCCGAATTCTGTCTGCATGGAAAGAATTGGAAGGAAGAGATCATTTTGCTTCAAATCTTCAGCTCTCGGCAGATTGTGGACCAATTGCATTTAATGACAATCTCCAGATGTTGAGAGTGAATGAGGAGGATTTGACCATCTATTGTATCCAGAAGAATGGAAATTATATTTATTTTATAGATAAAGCAATCTGTAATCAGTATGGAAATGCAGTAGAGACTGGAAATGAGGAACTGATGGAAGCGGCAAAGTTATGGAATATTGCTTATCAGACATGTCTGAATGGTGATTTTAGCTGTACCGGATCAGGGGATCGGTATATCTATACTTTGAAGCTTGACCAGGAAGGAATGGAATCCGTAGCCTATGCGATTGCACCTGAAGCTAAAAAACTTGGAGTCAGTCTGGAATCTGGAAGTATCCAGATTACGTTGAATAAAGAACATCTAAGAATGATCCATTTCTCATGCAGCGGAAGTGTAAAAGTAGTGACGGCAGATGTACCGGTATCACTGAATGGCGATGTACGGATAGATGACGCCGATACAGAGTTGGAATTCTCCGTACCGGAGTCTGTTATTCAAACGTTAGGAGAGGAGGAGTAACAGGTATGAAGAACAAGATCATATGTATTGGAAGACAGTTTTGAAGCGGAGGTTATGAAATTGCTGTCCGGACAGGAGAAAAACTGGGAATAAAAGTATATGATAAAGATATTCTGGAACTGGCATGCCAGTATGGAGATCTGGAGGTAAAAACACTGGAAACAGCAGATGAGAAAGCGACGAATCCTTATCTGTTTCGGACAATTCATGAAGGAAATTATCATGTTCCGCAGGGACTTGCTACATCGGAAGTACTGTTTGAACTGGAAAGTCATGAGATTAAGCGGATTGTAGCGCAGGAAAACTGTATCTTCGTAGGAAGATGTGCAGATTATGTATTAAGAAATGAAGTCGTAAAATGATTGACAAAGCTGCCAATATATAATACGGTGTATATATTCGAGATTAAAGGAGAAACAGTTATGAGCAAAAAAATATTGAAACAGCTTGGAATCATACTGGCACTTTGTCTTGTCGCTGAAACGGTTGCATCATTGCTTCCGGTCACGATTCCCAGTAGTGTGATTGCGATACTGATTCTGGCATTGCTTCTGGGGGTAAAAGTTCTGAAGGAAGAACAGATAAAAGAAACAGCAGATTTTATGCTGGATAATATGGCACTGGTGTTTGTTCCGATCTCTGTAGGTATGATAGAAGATCTGGAGCTTTTGAAAGGACAGGTCCTGGGATTTTTGATTGTAGTATGCATTTCTTTGATTCTCACTTTCCTTGGAACCTATGCGTCTGTCAGAGTGATCCAAATCTGTATGAAAAAAATAACTGAAAGAGGAGGAAGAAAAAATGGGTAATCTATGGTCAGATCCGTTATTTGGAATCATGTTGACAGTTGTCGCTTTCTATATTGGTAGTATGATTTCAAAAAAAGTAAAATCGCCACTTGCAAACCCACTTCTGATCGCAATGATCATATGTATCGTTGTGATGAAACTTTTACATATTTCTTATGATGATTATATGGAAGGAGCACAGTTTATTTCTCTGTTTCTGGTGCCGGCAACAGCCATTCTTGGATTGTCGATCTATCGCCAGAGAGAAGTGCTGAAAGAGCAGTTTTTACCGATTGTTATCGGATGCTTGTGTGGAAGTCTTCTATCTATGGGGAGTACAGTGATTTTATGTAAGATGCTGGCACTTCATAGTGAGATGCTGTATTCACTGATCCCAAAGTCTGTAACAACTGCAATTGCGCTGGATGTATCGGAGCAGCTGGGTGGTCTGCGTTCCATTACCATGATGGCTGTTATTATCTGTGGAACTGGAGGAGCTATTATACATCCGATGATTATACGTCTGTTGAAATTAAAGGATCCGGTGGCTACAGGAGTTGCATTTGGCACGGCAAGTCATGCAATTGGAACATCAAAAGCATTGGAAATCGGTGAAGTAGAGGGTGCTGTCAGTGGTGTGGCAATGGGAGTTGCAGGAATCTGTACGGTAATCATTGCATTATTTTTATAAAAGGTTTAAAATGATAAATTATACGATGTTTAGAGAAAATGTAATGGAGGTACGATATGAAAGTAGCAATTATTACTGCAAATACAGATGTATATAAAGGAAGAGAAGAAAATGCAAGCGGAGAAGCGATTAAGATGATCGTAGAAGAGGCAGGGCTGGAAACGATTTTTATGCGTCCGCTTCCTTTGGATCGAGAAGTGTTATCTGCTGTTATGCAGAGAATCGCAGATAATCATCTTGCGGATCTGATTCTTACGACCGGAGGATCCGGATGCGGTCCGAATGATTGTACACCAGAGGCAACAATGGATATTGTGGAGCGACCGGTGCTGGGTATTCCGGAAGCAATGCGTGCTCATACTATGAAGCTTACGAAGCGTTCCATGCTGAACAGAAGTGCAGCCGGTATCCGCGGAGATGTACTGATTGTAAATCTTCCGGGAAAGGCACAGGCGGTAAAAGAGAGCTTAAGGTATCTTCTTCCTGAGATTGTTCATGCAGTGCAAGTGATAAAGCAAGAGGATTAAGAATGAAAGTTTTATTTCTGTCACATAGTGGTTTTTTTATAGAATACCAGGAATGTGTCCTGATCTTTGATTATTACGAAGGGACGATTCCGGAGATTTCATCGGAAAAACAGATTTATGTGTTTGCAAGCCATGCGCATTATGATCATTTCCAGAAAAAGATTTTTGAATGGGTCAGGGATTATCAGAATATTACTTATATCCTTTCTGATGATATTACGGAAAAAGGGTCTGCAGACAGAATTATTTCTGTGGCTCCAAGACAAGTTATCTGTGTAGATGATCTTAAGATCCAGACGTTTCGTTCTACCGATGAAGGTGTTGCATTTCTGGTTCATGTTAAAGACAAAGTGATCTATCATGCCGGAGATTTGAACTGGTGGCACTGGGAAGAGGAAAGTGATGCATATAATGAGATGATGCGGAGAAAATATCAGAATGAGATAGGAAAAATCCCGTCAGAAAAGATAGATCTTGCATTTGTTCCACTGGATCCCAGGCAGGGTGAGCAGGATTTCTGGGGATTAGATTATTTTATGAAACATACGGATACCCGATATGTATTTCCAATGCATATGTGGGGAAAATATGATGAGTATGATAAGCTGATGAAGAATCCTAAGACGATAGAATATAAGAATAGAGTCATGCGGATCACAGGACCACAGCAGATATTTGAATTGGAGGATGAAGCATGATGCAGGTAAGAATCTATACAGATGGTGCGGCAAGAGGAAATCCAGATGGTCCGGGAGGATACGGAACAGTTCTGGAATATATTGATTCAAAAGGAATGCTTCACACGAAAGAATTGTCACAGGGATACCGCAGGACGACAAATAACCGGATGGAGCTGATGGCTGTAATTGCTGGGCTGGAAGCATTGAATCGGCCGTGTATGGTGGATCTGTATTCCGATTCCAAGTATGTAGTGGATGCGTTTAATCAGCACTGGATTGACGGATGGATCAAAAAGGGATGGAAGAGAGGGAAAAATGAGCCGGTTAAGAACATTGATCTCTGGAAGCGTCTGCTGAAGGCGAAAGAGCCGCATCAGGTAACGTTTCACTGGGTGAAAGGGCATGATGGACATCTGCAGAATGAGCGGTGCGATACTCTTGCAACATCGGCCGCAGATGGGCAGGAACTTTTGGAAGATCAGGGAATCATATTATAAAAATGTTTGTTATTTTGATATAAGAGTGTTATAACTGAACACGTGTGTAATGCACATAAATGCAAGTAAGACAGGTAATCGCGGCTGCGTATGCCGAAAGGCTGCAGACGAGGAAAGTCCGGGCTTCACAGGGCAGGATGCCGGATAACGTCCGGTGGAGGCGACTCCAAGGAAAGTGCAACAGAAATGTACCGCCTGGATCTCGATCCAGGTAAGGGTGGAAGGGCAGTGTAAGAGACTACCGCCCTGCTGGTAACAGCGGGGGCATATGTAAACCCCATCCGAAGCAAGACCGGATAAAGACGATGCGGCGGCCCGTCGCGTCTTAGGTAGGTCGCTTGAACCCATTGGTAACGATGGGTCTAGATAGATGATTACCCAACGACATAACCCGGCTTATCGTTTTGCTTGCTTTTTTGATGCAGATATTCTGTTTTGGCGGTATGCTCTGCATCTGATATATACAAATAAGGCAATTCGATTGATATCAGATATCAATGGAATTGCCTTTATTTTGTCATTTATTTACGGTGACCGTCGTATTTTTCTTCACAGTATTTGCAACGGTAAACTTCATTTTCAGGATCGGTCAGCACAAATACATGATCCAGTTCCTGTTCGATGGATGTTATACATCTTGGGTTTTTACAGCGGATTACGTTTGTAATCTCTCGAGGAAGATGAAGTGCCTTTTTTTCTACAATCTCGGAATCCTTAATGATATTAACGGTGATATTATGGTCAATAAATCCGAGAATGTCAAGATCCATGAAGTCAATTGGACATTCAATTTTCATAATATCTTTTTTTCCCATTTTACTGCTTTTGGCATTTTTGATGATTGCAACACAGCAGTCCAGTTTGTCTAAATGTAAGTACTTATAGATTTCCATGCTCCTGCCTGCCTGGATATGATCTAATACAAATCCTTCTTCAATACGTCCGACGTTCAATGTATTGTTTATCATAATGTGTTCCTCCTTATACTTCAATTTCCAACAATGTCAGAATCAGGGCCATTCGGATATATACACCATACTGTACCTGCCTGAAATAAGCAGCACGAGGATCACTGTCGACCTCAGTGGAGATCTCATTGACTCTCGGAAGTGGATGCAGTACATACATATCTTTTGGTGCAAGTTCCATTTTTTTCGCATCCAGAATATAGAAATCTTTCATACGTACATAGTCTTCTTCATTAAAGAAGCGTTCTCTTTGCACGCGGGTCATATAGAGAAGATCCAGTTTTGGAAGTGCATCTTCCAGGCGGACTACTTCCTCATAAGGAATGTTTTGTCTGTCCAGAACATCAGATCGAATATAGCTTGGTAATCTTAACTCTTCCGGTGAGATCAGGACGAAACGGATTCCGGGATAGCGTACCAGTGCATGGATCAGTGAATGAACGGTACGACCAAATTTTAAGTCCCCACACAGACCGATTGTCATATTGTCAAGATGTCCTTTTAAGGACCGGATCGTCAAAAGATCTGTCAATGTCTGAGTCGGATGCTGGTGTCCACCATCTCCCGCATTAATCACAGGAATGGAAGAGTGTTTTGCAGCAACCATTGGAGCGCCCTCTTTCGGATGACGCATTGCGCAGATATCTGCATAACAGGAAATTGTTCGAATTGTATCAGAAACGCTTTCTCCTTTTGCAGCGGAGCTGGAATCAGCAGAAGAAAATCCAAGAACACTTCCTCCAAGGTTCAGCATGGCAGCCTCATGGCTCAGTCTTGTCCTTGTGCTGGGCTCGTAGAAAAGTGTCGCAAGTTTCTTCCCTTCACATGCGTGTGCATACTTTTCAGGATTGGCTTCGATATCATTTGCCAGATCCATAAGCTTGTCTAATTCTTCAACAGAAAAATCAAGTGGACTCATTAAATGTCTCATAAAAACCTCCTCTTATAAATATGTTCTTAATTCATTAATAGATTTTCTCTTTGGTGTGGCAGGATCGATATCTGGCCATCCAATGGCAATCAATGCGCCAAGTTCCTGGTCCTGAGGAAGCTTCAGTAGTTCTGTGATACCATCCTCATCCCAGATACCCATGATCACAGTGCCTAATCTCTTCTCGTGGGCCGCAAGGCAGAGAGTCTGACAGGCTGCTCCAACATCAAACATCTGCCAGTGGTCGCCTTTTTTCGTAGAAAAAGAACCGTCACGCTCAAATCCACAACGGCCTTTCACAAAAGTTACAGCGATCAGAACAGGTGCCTGTCTGATAATATTCGAATTAAACTCTGGGGTATAATCGTTAATGATTGCGTTAAGAATAGAAGAATCTTCAATTACGATATAACGGGTAATCTGAGTATTTTTCCAGGAAGGAGAATAGGATGCAACCGATATCAGAGAATCTAATAGTGAATGATCAATGGAATCCGGTTTGAATTTTCGGATGCTTCTTCTAGTTTTAATACATTCGATTGTATTCATCGCATTATCCTCCGTATTGAAAATCTTTCATTCATCATATAATAAATATGAAAGATTTTCAATGTCTGCAGAGAATTTTTTCAAATATGAGACCAGCTCCAAACCAAAGGGGAGCATAGTCAAGGCGAATTAAACCGTTAATATTCAGTGGAGAATTACTGTAATCCCATGGACATGCTTTTAATCTGCGCAGAGCTGATCCGGTGAGATATTCACCGAGAAAAATACAGCAGGTATAGATGCCTCCCCGAATCATCAGATTTTTGCCTTTCAGCTTTGTACAGACTGGAGTGAGTAAACTGACCATTCCGTAGATCGGAAACATCCAGATTGATGTATTCCCGGTCAGAGTACGGTCTTTTTTCTGGAAAGAACAAAGACCGGTATATAAAATTTCCATACACCATCCTGTTGCTCCACATGCTAAAAAATTGTGTTTCATAGGGATAAGTATGTGAAAGTATGGTGGATTTTATACGAAAAATGTATTATAATACAATTTAGTCTGCAAAAGATAGTGATAAAGGAGAATGTTACATGGCATCATTAGAGGAATTGAGAACACAGTTAAGTGATGTAGACGATCAGATCGTAAAGCTTTATGAAGAACGGATGCAGATCTGTGAAGATCTTGGAAAATGTAAGATCCAGAATGGCTTTAAGACCTTTGACCGGCAGAAAGAGAAGAATAAGATTGCGGAAGTAACCGGCAAGGTTTCCTCTGAATTTAATAAAAAAGGAATCGGGGAAGTGTATCAGCAACTTATGGCAATCAGCAGAAAGCTTCAGTATCAGCAGCTGGTAGAAGCAGGAGCTCTTGGAAGGCTTCCTTTTATTGCGATTGATTCACTGGATAGAGAGTCGGCAAGAATCGTTTATCAGGGAACGGAAGGGGCATATAGCCAGGCGGCTATGGAGCATTATTTTGGAAAAGGCTGCAATAATTATCATGTTCATACATTCCGCGAGGCCATGGAAGCAATTGAAGAAGGAGCGGCAGATTATGCGGTCCTTCCAATTGAGAATTCTACTGCAGGTGCGGTTAATGAAGTATATGATCTGCTGGTGGAATTTGAGAATTATATTGTCGGGGAGACGATTATCCCGATTAAAAATACATTATCTGGCCTGCCTGGTACCGATATCTCTGAAATTGAAAGAGTTTATTCGAAAGCGGAGGCTTTGATGCAGGCATCCAGATTTCTGGGAGAACATGCGGACTGGCAGCAAATCAGTGTGGCGAATACTGCGCTTGCCGCGAAGAAGATCCTGGAAGATCAGGATAAGAGACATGCAGCTGTCTGCAGTGCATATGCAGCATCTGTATATGGCCTTTCTGTGTTAACAGAAGATATTAATGATGAAAAGAATAATTCTACCAGATTCATTGTGATCACGAATCAGAAGGTTTTCTTAAAGAATGCCAGAAAGATCAGCATTTGTTTTGAAATTCCACATGAAGGATGTTCACTGTATCAGTTGCTGTCACATTTTGTATATAATGATCTGAATATGACTAAGATTGAGTCCAGACCGATGGAAGGAAAGAGCTGGGAATATCGTTTCTTTATAGATTTTGATGGGAATCTGGCGGATCCTGGAGTCAAAAATGCAATCCGGGGATTACGTGAAGAAAGCCGTAATTTAAGAATTCTTGGAAATTACTAGAAGGAAGAGAGAAAAATGAGAACAAATGAATTGATATTGTATAAACATATGGAAGATGGTCAGATTCTTCAGGATATGACCTTTTTGATGGAAAATTATGATAATGATTATTACAATATGGAGGATATGAAGGGGCTTCTGTTTGATGCGGTCAATGAACTGCTTGAGATTGCAGTAAGCCATGGATTTGAAGGGGACCTGTGGCATAATTACCTGACATATCTGATGGCAAGTCACGAAAATGCCTACAGTACCTCCTGTGAGATTGTAGGACCGGTGGAAGGAAGTATTAATCAGGTAGCACTTCATGATTTTGAGATATTTAAAGAATTGTTTGATTATGATTTTTCTGCCATGGAAGAGAAGATGGGAGTAGACTGTCTATCCATGCTTCATGATTATCAGGGAACCAGCGGACACGGGAAAGTATTTAATCAGAGAATCCGTGACAGGATCTGTGGCCTGAGCAGGAGCCTTGCAGAATCCGGATCAGCAGAAACATTTAAAGATACAATGACCCAGTTTTATAAAGAATTTGGAGTTGGCAAATTAGGACTTCATAAAGCATTTCGTGTGGAACATTTGGAAGACGGAGCTGAGATTATTCCGATTACCAAGATTGCACATGTGAAGTTGGATGATCTGGTAGGGTATGAGAATGCGAAAAAGAAGCTGATTGATAATACAGAAGCGTTTGTAAAAGGCAGAAAGGCAAATAACTGTCTTCTGTTTGGAGATGCAGGAACTGGGAAATCTTCTTCCATCAAAGCAATTTTGAATCAGTATTATGATCAGGGGCTTCGTATGATAGAAGTATACAAGCATCAGTTTCAGGATCTCAATGATGTAATTGCACAGATTAAGAACCGAAATTATAAATTTATTATTTATATGGATGACCTTTCCTTTGAAGAATTTGAAATTGAATATAAATATCTGAAGGCAGTGATTGAGGGCGGTCTGGAGCGGAAGCCGGATAATGTTCTTATCTATGCTACTTCCAACAGAAGACATCTGATCCGAGAGACTTTCAGAGATAAAGAAGACAGAGATGAAGAACTTCATACGAATGATACCGTTCAGGAAAAACTGTCGCTGGTTGCGAGATTTGGCGTGACAATTTATTTTGGAAAACCGGATAAGAAGGAGTTCCAGGAAATTGTACGTCAGCTGGCCAAGAAAAACAAGATTGAAATGCCAGAAGACGAATTACTTCTGGAGGCAAATAAATGGGAATTAAGCCATGGAGGATTGTCAGGAAGAACTGCACAACAGTTTATTGATTATTTGGCCGGAACAAGATAATTTCTTCATGTTTGATTTGGGATTGTTTTATGAAAAAAGATCTGACACAAGGAAATGTGACAAAGTCGATACTACTGTTTGCAGCCCCCATGATCTTGGGGAATCTGCTGCAGCAGTGTTATAATATCGTAGATATGCTGATCGTAGGCAGGGCTCTGGGGGCTGGTGCATTGGCAGCGGTAGGTGCTGCGTATACGTTGATGACTTTTCTGACATCAGTTCTGATCGGTATGTGTATGGGAAGTGGAACGGTATTCTCTTTTTACTTTGGAAAAGGGGATGACAGGAGGATGAAAGAGGGGATGACTGCCTCTTTTCTTTTTATCACTGCTGTTACGATTGCAATGAATATACTGGTTTTTGCGGCAATAGACCCAATTTTAAGATTGCTGAAGATTCCGGCAGATATTCATGAAATGATGCGGGAATATGTCTGGATCATATTCTGGGGAATCTTTTTTATCTTTTTGTATAATTATTTTGCCTTTGCTTTAAGGGCTGTAGGTAATTCTGTTATTCCTCTATGGTTTCTCGGAATTTCGTCGGTTGCAAATATTGTATTGGATGTGGTATTTGTGATGGGAATACATATGGGAGTTGCCGGAGCTGCATGGGCAACGGTTTTATCACAGATTATTGCCGGAGCAGGTATTGGATTTTATACCTGGATCAAAGAACCATTGCTCAGGTTTCCAATGGGGGTGCGTTCCATTATGGAGAGCCGGAAGTCATTACCTGAAATTGTACATTTCTCTCTGGCAGCAAGCATACAGCAGTCGGTTATGAATTTTGGAATTCTGATGATCCAGGGACTGGTAAACAGCTTCGGTACTGCGGTTATGGCTGCATTTGCCGCAGCGGTAAAGATTGATTCTTTTGCATATATGCCTGCACAGGAATTTGCCAATGCGTTTTCTATCTTTATTTCTCAAAATCGTGGCGCAGGAAAGCAAGACAGAGTAGATCAAGGAGTACGGTCATCTGTGAAAATGTCTATGTTGTTCTGTATTGTGGTTTCTGTATTTGTAGTACTTATGGCAAAATATTTTATGATGATATTTATACAGCCAACGGAGACGGAAATTATTCAGATTGGGATAGGGTATCTGCGGATGGAAGGAACATTTTATTGTGGAATCGGACTTTTATTTTTATGGTATGGATATTATCGTGCGATTGGGAAACCTGAGATGTCCGTAGTGCTGACTGTCATTTCGCTCGGAACAAGAGTTTTGCTTGCATATACACTGGCTCCAGTGGAGGGGATTGGCGTATATGGAATTTGGTGGGCGATTCCGATTGGATGGTTCCTGGCAGATGTGACCGGATATGTATATATGATGAAAAATAGAAAGAAAGCCAAAGGGCGCTAAGAAAAGATGCCTCTGGCTTTCTTTTATTTTATTCTTCTACAGTCTGTATACCGGAAATATCAGAATCAATCATTAAGGAATAATTAGTATAGTATACAACAAATCCTGGCTTGGCTCCGTTTGGCTTTTTCACATGTTTTTTTTCGATATAGTCTATTTCAACTTTATCGCTGCCGCGATTTCTGGAATAATATGCGGCAAGTCTTCCTGCTTCTTCAAAGGTACGGTCCGGAAGTTCATTCCCATTGGTCTTTACGATAACATGTGAACCGGGCGCTCCCTTGGCATGAAACCACCAGTCATTCCCATTCGCAAATGAAAAAGTAAGTTCATCATTTTGCAGATTATTTTTGCCTACATACATATGATATCCATCACTGGAAATATAGTGAAGTGGTTTGCTGGTGATCTTTACTTTCTTTTTCGTGTTTTTTCTGCGGATATAACCACTCTGAATCAGTTCTTCTTTAATCTGGGCAAGGTCTGGTTCGGTCATTGCGATATCAAGAGAACTACTGATACTTTCCAAATACTGAATATCATCTTGAGTTTCCTGGATCAGTCCGTTCAGCGCCTCGAAAGTCCGTTTTTGCTTGTTGTATCTGGCAAAGTATTTTTGAGAATTTTCCTGTGGAGTCAGCGTTGGATCCAAAGGTATGGAAATATTCTGATTGGTATAGTAATTCAATGCGGTCAGTTCTTTCGAACCAGGTGCAAGATCATATCCATACGCATTGATCAATTCGCCGTATACTTTATATTTTTCACGATTTTCTGTATCTTTCAGTTGTTTGCACTGAAGGTCATATTTTTTGCGGTTACGTTCCAGAGATGTTTGGACCACATGGCGCAGATCTGAACTTTTCTGACGAATCCGGGTCAATGTATTACGTGTGGAATAATAGCAATCTAGTACCTGTGAGATAGAAGAATAGTCCTTTCTGCTGAGATCGTTAAAATGTGAGAGTGGAAGTGCGCTGAATTCTTTAGGCGCATTTCCGTCATAATAGATAACTGGTTCAAATTTTTCTGAACGAACCTGTTCCATATAATAGTGAAACTGCCGGTACAGATGAATCAGCATATCCTTCGATAAATCTTTGGCGGAGAAGAAAGAATCAATCCCTGAAAGATAACATATTTCTTCCGCGACTACAGGGCTAATCCCCGTGAAACTAGTGTAAATTGCTTTAGAAAGAGGCATTGGTCTGGATGACAGCATCTGAGAGAATGTATCTTCATTTGTTGACAGTGGATCCAGTTTCTCCATAGTATCTGGAATAAAATATTCCCGGCCTGGGAGAACCTCCCGAACGGAACTCATCTGGGCAGAAACATGTTTGATACTGTCAATGATCATGCCATGATTATCACAGAAGATAATATTACTGTGTTTTCCCATGATTTCAATAATCAGTTTTTTCTGGCATAAATCACCCATTTCATCTAAGTGTTCAATATCAAGATGAATAATACGCTCCAGCTTTGGCTGGGAAACATTGATAATTCGTCCGTTACCGATGTGTTTGCGAAGCAGCATACAGAAATTAGGTGCTGTCATGGGACTTGGTTTATTATCAGTCGTCAGATATATCAGAGGAAGAGAGGCGCTGGCTGAAATATAGAGCCTTCGCAGTCCTTCCGGAGTTTTGATTGTGAGCAGAAGTTCATCCGCTTCAGGTTGTGCGATTTTTGCAATCCGTCCGCCGGTAAGGTTCTGTTTCAATTCCTGAACCAGAGCAGCAACGGTTATTCCGTCAAAAGCCATAGTTGATGTTCCTTTCCTGGATATTCTTAACAGTTCAGCCGGATGATGCCGCGCCATTCGCAAAAGTGCACCTGAAGGTGCATACTCGCTGCGTTGCAGCTCCTTTTGCTCATAATCGGGCGCTCCGTCCGTAATTTAGATTGTGTGCTCGTTCATGCGAGCATGACTCGCCCGCAATCTAAATTACGGCTGAACTGTTTCTAGTATATCACAGTTGACGGGATATGCCAAATGACTTATAATAATACTGGCTTTTAGTATCGATGAAAGAATGGATGCTGCAGGCCGGTCTATAATTATATTTTTTTAGAAGAGGTTCATATCATGATAAAAAGTATGACAGGTTTTGGACGCTGCGAGATAGTTGATGGGGATCGTAAATTTACGGTTGAGATGAAGGGTGTGAATCACCGTTATCTGGATGCCAATATTCGCATGCCGAAGAAACTGAATTTTTTTGAAAGTGCAATCCGTAACCTGTTAAAGCAAAGTGTTCACCGTGGAAAAGTGGATATTTTTATTACTTATGAAGACATGTCGGAAAGTCAGGTGTCTTTGAAATATAATGAGGTTCTTGCGGGAGAATATCTTTCTTATTTGAAAAAGATTGAAGAAAAGTTTTCTTTGGAAAATGATATCAGGGTTTCTACTTTGTCCCGTTATCCGGAAGTTCTTACAATGGAGGAGCAGCCTATTGATGAAGAAGAACTCTGGAATGGTCTCAAAAAAGCCCTGGATGGAGCGATCAGGCAGTTTGTGGAGACCCGTACTATTGAGGGCGAGAATCTGAAAAATGATCTGGTTAGCAAGCTGGATGGTATGCTGAAGCTGGTGGAATTCATTGAGGAGCGTTCGCCGCAGATTGTGGCAGAGTATCGTGCAAAGCTGGAAGATAAAGTGAAAGAACTTCTGGAGGATACACAGATTGATGAAAACAGAATTGCCGCGGAAGTAGTAATATTTGCGGATAAGATCTGTACAGATGAAGAAGTGGTAAGATTAAAGAGCCACATTGTACATATGAAAGAGACGCTGTTGTCTGATGAAAGTGGAATAGGACGCAAACTTGACTTTATTGCACAGGAAATGAATCGTGAGGCAAATACGATTCTGTCAAAGGCAAATGATCTGGAAGTTTCCAATAATGGAATTGAACTGAAAACAGAGATTGAGAAGGTTAGAGAGCAGATTCAGAATATTGAGTAAAGATAGAGAAGAGTAAACAGGATGTGAGGGAATCATCATGAATGACAGAGGTATACTGATTGTGGTGTCTGGTTTCTCTGGCGCAGGGAAAGGAACCATCATGAAGGAATTGATGAAGAAGTATGATAATTATGCCTTATCTATTTCGGCGACAACCAGAAATCCACGTCCGGGAGAAGAAGATGGACGTGAATATTTTTTCAAAACAGTGGAAGAATTTGAAAAAATGATTGCGAAAGATGAATTGATAGAGTATGCTAAGTACGTGGATAATTATTATGGAACACCGCGTGCATATGTGGAAGAGCAGTTAAAAAACGGGAAAGATGTGATCCTGGAGATTGAAATCCAGGGGGCTCTGAAGGTAAGGGAGAAGTTCCCGGAAACGCTGCTTTTGTTTGTGACACCTCCAAGCGCAAAGGAATTGAAAAGCCGTCTTGTAAATCGTGGAACAGAGACAATGGATGTTATAGAGTTCCGTATGAATCGTGCCAAGGAAGAAGCTCTTGGAATGGATCAATATGATTATCTGATCGTGAATGATGATCTTCATACATGTGTAGAAGAGATGCATCAGATCATTCAGGGAGAACATAGAAGAAGTTTTCGTAACAGTGCATTTATAGAGCAGATGAAAGAAGAGTTGAAAGGAGAATAGTGTATGTTACACCCATCTTACACAGATTTAATGAAGGTAGTGAATAAGGATGTAGAAGAAGGTGAGACAAAGGTTGTAAACAGCCGTTATTCCATCGTTATGGCTACTGCAAAAAGAGCAAGAGAGATTATTGACGGATCTATGCCGCTTGTTGACACAAAAGAGGCAGAAAAGCCATTATCTGTCGCTATTGATGAGTTGAATCAGGGAAAGATCAAGGTCATCGGTGAGGAAGAATAAAAGAACAACCAAGTGTATGCTGGGCAGATGCCGCAAGGTATCTGCCTTTCTTCTCAATGAAATGAGGTTGGAATGGATTGTAAAAAGGAGGAACGAATGAATATATTATTTATATCACTGGGATGTGATAAGAATCTGGTAGATTCGGAAGTGATGCTTGGACTTCTGGATGCCAGGGGTTATCAGATTGTGGATGATGAGACGCAGGCAGATGTTATAGTTGTAAATACCTGCTGTTTTATTCATGATGCAAAAGAGGAAAGTATCCAGACCATTCTGGATATGGCCAGATATAAGTCGGAAGGGAAATTAAAGGCGCTGATTGTGACAGGATGCCTTGCCCAGAGATATCAGGAAGAGATTCAGAAAGAGATTCCGGAAGTTGATGCTGTTCTTGGAACGACATCTTATGACAAGATCGTGGATGCGGTGGAAGAAGCATTGGCGGGAAATGGTCACATGGAGCTGGCAGATATCGATGCACTTCCGCTCCCTGAGACGAAACGTCTGGTTACCACCGGAGGACATTTTGCATATCTGAAGATTGCAGAAGGATGCGATAAGCATTGTACTTACTGTATTATACCAAAAGTCCGTGGCAATTACCGGAGTGTTCCGATGGAGCGCCTGATCAAAGAGGCAGAAGACCTTGCGGAACAAGGAGTGAAAGAACTGATCCTGGTGGCACAGGAGACGACATTGTACGGAAAGGATCTTTATGGAGAGAAGAGTCTTTACAAGCTGCTTCGTAATCTCTGTAAGATTCGTGGAATTCGATGGATCCGGATTCTCTACTGTTATCCGGAGGAAATCGATGACAATCTGATCCAGGTAATCAAAGAAGAGCCAAAGATCTGTCACTATCTGGATCTTCCGATTCAGCATGCGAATGATAGCATTTTAAAGAGAATGGGAAGAAGGACTTCCAAGGAACAATTAGTCGGTATTATTTCCAGATTAAGGGAAGAAATTCCAGATATTACGCTTCGGACAACTCTTATTACCGGTTTCCCGGGAGAGACAGAAAAACAGCATGAGGAGCTGATGGATTTCGTGGATGAGATGGAATTTGACCGTCTCGGAGTATTTACCTATTCACCTGAAGAGGATACTCCGGCGGCAGAGATGCCGGACCAGATATCGGAGGAAGTGAAAGAAGACCGGCAGGCCGAGATTATGGAACTGCAGCAGGAGATTGTATTTGCCCAGGCAGAAGATATGATCGGGAAGGAAGTATTGGTCATGATAGAAGGAAAAGTGGCCGATGAAAATGCATATGTAGGGCGTACTTATAAAGATGCCCCGAATGTGGACGGTCTTATTTTCATAAATACTGATGAGGAACTGATATCTGGTGATTTTGCAAAAGTGAAAGTGACCGGAGCAGCAGAATATGATTTGATAGGAGAGTTGATGTAATGAATTTGCCAAACAAATTAACCGTTTTAAGAGTCGTTATGGTACCGTTTTTTGTGTTTTTCATGCTGACAGATGTGGGTGGAGCTGCTAATAAATGGATCGCATTGATTATTTTCTGTGTGGCTAGTCTGACGGATATGCTGGATGGTAAGATTGCCAGGGCCAGAAATCTCGTGACGAATTTTGGAAAATTCATGGATCCGCTGGCAGATAAGCTTCTGGTTTGTTCTGCTATGATCTGTATGATTCCGTCCGGAAAGCTGGAAGCATGGTTTGTGATTGTTATTATTGCAAGAGAATTCATTATCAGTGGATTCCGTCTGGTTGCGTCGGATAATGGAATCGTGATCGCAGCAAGCTATTGGGGGAAGTTCAAAACGGTTTCCCAGATGGCGATGATCATTGTCCTGATCGCTGACCTGGGCGGTGTATTTGATTTGATCGGAACCATTCTGATCTGGGCATCCTTAGTGCTGACCGTAGTATCTTTGATTGATTACATTGCAAAGAACGTACAGGTTCTGACGCAGGGAGGCATGTAGAAAATGACTGTGGAATTCATTTCAGTCGGAACGGAGATCTTATTAGGAAATATTGTGAATACGAATGCGGCATTTCTAGCTGAAAAATGTGCAATGCTGGGATTGTCCTGTTATCATCAGAGCGTAGTGGGAGATAATGAAGAGCGTCTGGAGGATACTTTGAGACGGGCATTGTCCAGATCAGATGTCGTTATCTTGAGCGGAGGTCTTGGACCTACAAAAGATGATATCACCAAAGAAGTGGCAGCAAAAGTATTTGGCAGAAAATTATATGAAGACACACATACCAAAAAGCAGATTCAGGATTATTTCTGTCGTACGCAGAACATGCAGGTGACACCAAATATCTGGAAACAGGCTCTTGTACCAGAAGAAGCGAAAGTAATTGATAATCATAACGGCACGGCTCCTGGCCTGATCCTGGAAGAAAACGGAAAGACTGCCATCCTCCTTCCGGGGCCGCCAAATGAGATCATACCGATGTTTGAGCATGATATCGCGCCATATCTGAATCAGCTTCAGCCGGAAGGCATTTATTCTAAGATGGTGAAGATCTGCTCGATTGGAGAAAGCAGAGTGGAAACGATGGTAGAAGATCTGATTGTGAAGCAGACGAATCCAACGCTTGCACCATATGCGAAGACGGGTGAAGTGCATTTGCGTGTTACGGCAAAAGCATCAAGTGAAGAAGAGGCAGAACGGCTGATGGCACCGGTGATGGAGGAACTGTTCCGGAGATTCGGAGATAAGATTTTTACAACAGAAGAAGAGGTAACTTTGGAAGACGTTATCATCCAGATGCTTTTAGATAAAAAGATGACGGTTACAACGGCGGAATCGTGTACCGGAGGTTTGGTGGCAGGGCGGCTGTTAAATGCTGCCGGTGCGTCTGATGTATATAAAGAAGGTTATGTCACTTATGCAAATGAAGCAAAAGAGCATCTTCTGGGAGTGAAGCATGAGACGCTGGAAACCTATGGAGCAGTCAGTGAACAGACGGCGAGAGAGATGGCGGAAGGCGCCGCGCGTATGGCACATGCGGATGCTGCGATCAGTGTGACCGGCATTGCTGGTCCCGGTGGAGGAACCCCGGAAAAACCGGTAGGGCTGGTCTATATCGGATGTTATGTGAAAGGAAATACCAGAGTAGAAGAATTTCACTTTCACGGGAACCGCAGTAAGAATCGGGAATCTTCAGTTGCGAAAGCACTGACACTTCTGAGGGAAGAACTGCTAAAAGTGATTGACGAATGTCGGATTATGTGAGAAAATAAATACAAGTATGGTGTTAAAGATATAACAAACCTTACGATTGCAAATACACACATAGTTGAAAGGAGTTTTAAAATGATTTATTCACAGGAAGTAGAAATGATGTGTCCGGTAGCTCAGGGTGCAAATCACGGACCGGCTCCGATTCCGGAAGAAGCAAAATGGGTACAGGCTAAGGAAATTAAAGATATTTCCGGTTTTACACATGGTATTGGCTGGTGTGCTCCTCAGCAGGGTGCCTGCAAACTGACTCTGAACGTAAAAGATGGTATTATCCAGGAGGCACTGGTAGAAACGATCGGATGTTCAGGAATGACACATTCAGCAGCTATGGCTTCTGAGATTCTTCCAGGAAAAACTATTTTAGAGGCATTGAATACAGACCTTGTATGTGATGCTATTAATACAGCAATGAGAGAGTTATTCTTACAGATTGTTTACGGAAGAACTCAGAGTGCATTCTCTGAAGATGGACTTGCCATCGGTGCTGGACTTGAGGATCTTGGAAAGGGACTTCGTTCTCAGGTTGGTACTATGTATGGAACATTAGCAAAAGGTCCTCGTTATCTTGAGATGGCAGAAGGATATGTAACCGGTATCGCACTGGATGAAAATGACGAGATCATTGGATATCAGTTCGTAAGCCTTGGAAAATTCACTGATTTCATCAAAGCTGGTGACACACCGAACGATGCTTGGGAGAAAGCAAAAGGACAATACGGACGTGTTGCAGACGCAGTGAAGATTATCGATCCACGTAAGGAATAGGATACATATAGGCATAGAAATCAGGAGGAAAAGAGAATGGCTTTATTTGAATCATATGAAAGAAGAATTGATAAAATCAATGAAGTATTAGCAAGCTATGGCATCGCTTCTATCGAAGAAGCTGAGAAGATTACAAAAGATGCCGGACTTGATGTATACAATCAGATCAAAGGTATTCAGCCAATTTGTTTTGAAAATGCATGCTGGGCATACACTGTAGGTGCAGCAATCGCAATCAAAAAAGGCTGTAAGACAGCAGCTGACGCAGCAGCAGCAATCGGTGAAGGTCTTCAGGCTTTCTGTATCCCGGGATCTGTAGCTGATCAGCGTAAAGTAGGTCTTGGACATGGTAATTTAGGAAAGATGCTTCTGGAAGAAGATACAGAGTGTTTCGCATTCCTGGCTGGTCACGAATCATTCGCTGCAGCTGAAGGTGCAATCGGTATCGCAGAGAAGGCGAACAAAGTTCGTAAGAAACCTCTTCGTGTTATTCTGAACGGTCTTGGAAAAGATGCCGCAAAGATCATCTCCAGAATTAACGGATTTACATACGTTCAGACAGAGTATGATTACTTTACAGGCGAATTAAAAGAAGTACAGAGAATTGCATACTCTGACGGACTTCGTTCGAAAGTAAACTGCTATGGAGCAAATGACGTACGCGAAGGCGTTGCAATCATGCACAAAGAAGGTGTAGACGTATCTATCACAGGTAACTCTACAAACCCGACACGTTTCCAGCATCCAGTTGCAGGTACATATAAGAAAGAATGTATCGAGCAGGGTAAGAAATACTTCTCAGTAGCTTCTGGTGGTGGTACAGGACGTACCCTTCACCCAGATAACATGGCTGCAGGACCGGCTTCTTACGGTATGACAGATACATTAGGACGTATGCATTCTGATGCACAGTTTGCTGGATCTTCATCTGTACCGGCTCATGTAGAAATGATGGGACTGATCGGAGCAGGTAACAACCCGATGGTCGGTATGACAGTTGCAGTTGCAGTTTCTGTTGAAGAAGCAGCGAAAGCTGGAAGATTCTAAGATAAAATGAATGAGATTCCTCAAATTCTTAACGAGTTTGAGGAATTCTTTGCAAATAAGGAGAAATTTTAAGCCTGCCATGCTTCGAGCACGACAGGCTTAAGTTTATTCTGCGTTCATTTGTTTTTCCAGGTTCTTATTAGCAGTTGAGAGCATAAGTTTCAGACGATTCAGCTGGTTTACCTCGCTGGCACCTGGATCAAAGTCGATTGCTACGATATTAGATTCTGGATAGAGTCTTCTTAATTCTTTGATTACTCCTTTTCCTACGACATGGTTCGGCAGGCAGGCAAATGGTTGTGTACATACGATGTTCGGTGCACCGCTGTGGATCAGTTCAAGCATTTCTCCGGTCAGGAACCATCCTTCACCAGTCTGATTACCGAGAGATACAATCTCGGATGCCATTTTTCCAAGATTCTGGATTTTTGCAGGTGGATCAAAATGTTTGCTCTGTTCAAATGCTTTGGAAGCGGGAGCGCGGAACCATTCAATTGCTTTGATTCCGAGATTTCCCGTCCATGCCTTGGATTTGTTCATACCAAGGTGAGATACCTTGAAGTTCTGGTTGTAGAAGCAGTAAAGAAGGAAGTCCAGAAGATCCGGAACGACTGCTTCAGCTCCTTCGCTTTCCAGAAGATCAACCAGGTAGTTATTCGCTGCTGGAAGG
The DNA here is from genome assembly GCA_022769185.1 of Dorea sp. Taxonomy (GTDB): domain Bacteria; phylum Bacillota; class Clostridia; order Lachnospirales; family Lachnospiraceae; genus Dorea_A. Next base: position 99,845 of record JALEKG010000029.1, read on the forward strand.
AATTTTACCAGAATCTCACCGACAACACCGACTCTTGGTTTCTTGATATCCAGCAATTCAATGTTATTATCAAAATCTGAGATGATTTCACGGCATAAGCGATTGAATTTATGGCGGCTCGGGTATCCGTTAGACAGGAAATCCTGACATACTTTCACCCATTTTTTATGCATGGCATTGACAGATCCTGGCACTGCCTCGTATGGACGCAGGCGGTAAACACATTTCATAAAGATATCTCCGAAAATTGCGCCATAGACACCACGAAGCAAAAGGTTAGGTGTCAGCTTAAACCCTGGATTGTCTTCCAGTCCACTCAGATTAATGGAGATAACCGGAATGTATCCGTAACCTGCTTTCTTCAATGCACGGCGAATAAAACCAATATAGTTGGATGCACGGCATCCGCCGCCAGTCTGGCTGATGATGACTGCAATCTTGTGAGTATCATATTTGCCGGAAAGGATTGCTTCCATAATCTGGCCGACAACCATCAGAGATGGATAGCAGGCATCGTTATTTACGTATTTCAGACCGACATCTACCGCCTGTTTATTGTCATTTGGCAATACCTCCAGATTGTAGCCGGAGGCATTAAATGCGGTCTCTAATAGTTCAAAATGGATCGGAGACATCTGTGGACACAGTATCGTATATTCCTTACGCATTTCTTTGGTGAAGACAACCTTGTCGATTGCAGCGGAGTGGATCTTGCGTTCCTCACCTCTTTTTTCCCTTACGCGGATTGCAGCAAGCAGTGATCTGACACGGATTCTTGCAGCTCCCAGATTATTTACCTCATCAATCTTTAAAGTGGTATAGATCTTACCAGAATCAGTCAGGATGGAGGCTACCTGGTCGGTAGTTACAGCATCCAGTCCGCAGCCGAAAGAGTTCAGCTGGATTAGATCCAGATTATCCACCGTTTTAACATAATTTGCTGCAGCATACAGACGAGAGTGATACATCCACTGATCCATAACATTTAACGGATGTTCAGCCGGGTGCAGATGGGAGATCGAATCCTCCGTAAGTACTGCAATTCCATAAGAATTGATCAGTTCCGGGATTCCATGGTTCACTTCAGGGTCAATGTGATATGGACGTCCTGCCAGTACAATTCCACGATTGCCGGTTTCATTTAAGAACTGAATTGTTTCCTCACCCTTCTTCTGCATATCTCTTCGGCATGCAGCGAGTTCTTCCCATGCGGCGTGTGTAGCAGCCTTGATCTCATCGGCAGGAATGGAGAATTTCTGGGAGAGTTCCTCTACCAGACGATAGGAGATCGTATCCTCATTTGCAAATGAAATGAACGGATGCAGAAAGTCAACTTCGTGGTTAACAATTGCGTCAATATTATTTTTAATATTCTCCGGGTAGGAGGTAACGATCGGACAGTTGTAGTGATTATTTGCTTCTGCGAATTCCTGGCGCTCATAAGGAATACTAGGATAAAAAATGGTCTTGATTCCCTGATTGATCAGCCATTGTACATGTCCGTGGGCAAGCTTTGCCGGGTAACATTCAGATTCACTCGGGATGGATTCGATTCCAAGCTCATAGATCTTACGGGTGGAAACCGGAGATAATACAACTCTGAATCCAAGCTGGTTGAAAAATGTAAACCAGAACGGATAGTTTTCGTAGAGATTCAGAACTCTCGGAATACCGATCGTTCCGCGTCTGGCTTCTTCTTCACTGAGCGGAGTGTAATCAAAATAACGTTTTAATTTATAATCAAACAGGTTCGGGAGCTTATTTGCGGATTTCTCTTTTCCGAGTCCACGTTCACAGCGGTTTCCGGTAATGAATTTACGTCCGCCGCTGAAATGATTGATCGTAAGACGACAATTATTGGTACATCCCTTGCATTTGGTCATGGTAGTGGAATATTCCATGGCTTCAATATCTTCGATCGAAAGCATGGTAGTGCCTTCGCAGTCGACATATCTTTCGCGGGCAATCAGAGCAGCACCAAATGCACCCATGATTCCTGCAATATCCGGACGGATCGCCTCACAATGAGCAATCTTTTCAAAGCTTCGAAGTACAGCGTTGTTATAGAAGGTACCACCCTGAACTACAATGTGATTACCTAGTTCGGTAGCGTCAGACACCTTGATTACCTTGAATAAAGCATTCTTGATAACGGAATAAGCAAGTCCGGCTGAAATATCAGATACTTCAGCACCTTCTTTTTGTGCCTGCTTTACTTTTGAATTCATGAATACAGTACAACGTGTTCCCAGATCAATCGGATTTTTAGCAAATAATGCTTCATGCGCAAAGTCTTCTACAGTATAATTCAGGGATTTTGCGAAAGTTTCAATAAAAGAACCACAACCAGAAGAGCAGGCTTCATTTAATTGAACGCTGTCTACGGTCTGGTTTTTGATCTTGATACATTTCATATCCTGTCCGCCGATATCCAGAATACAGTCTACATCCGGTTCGAAGAAGGAGGCAGCATAATAGTGGGATACGGTTTCAACTTCGCCTTCATCCAGCAAAAGAGCAGATTTGATCAAAGCTTCCCCATATCCGGTAGAACAGGAATGAACAATTTCAACTCCTTCTGGAAGCTGACGATAAATATCTTTGATCGCAGTGATCGTCGTTCCTAACGGATCACCATCATTATTGTGATAGAAAGAATACAGTAACGTACCATCTTCCCCGACTAATGCAGCCTTTGTTGTGGTAGAACCCGCATCAATTCCAAGGAACGCTTTTCCCTGATAAGTGGAGAGATCTTTGATCGGAACCTGATGTTTTGCATGACGCTGTTCAAATTCTTTATAATCAGCTTCACTTGCAAACAGAGGCTCCATACGGTCTACTTCAAATTCCATCTTAATCTTTCCGGCAAGACGATTTTGCATTTCCTGCAGAGATACGTTTAGATCTTTCTTTGAATTCATGGCAGAACCAATTGCAGCAAACAGATGAGAGTTCTTTGGTGCAATCGTATGTTCGTCATCCAGTTTTAAGGTTCGGATGAAAGCTTCTTTTAGCTCAGAAAGGAAATGAAGCGGTCCTCCCAGGAATGCAACGTGTCCGCGGATCGGTTTACCGCAGGCAAGACCACTGATTGTCTGGTTTACAACTGCCTGAAAGATAGAAGCAGCCAGGTCTTCTTTAGAAGCTCCGTCGTTGATCAGTGGCTGGATATCAGATTTTGCAAATACACCGCATCTTGCGGCAATTGTATAGAGTGCTTTATAATTTTTTGCGTATTCATTTAATCCAGATGCATCTGTCTGGAGCAGGGATGCCATCTGGTCGATGAAAGAGCCGGTTCCTCCGGCACATACACCGTTCATACGCTGTTCGACATTTCCGCCCTCGAAATAGATGATCTTGGCATCTTCACCGCCAAGTTCAATTGCGACATCTGTCTGAGGTGCATAATCCTGCAGTGCGCTGGAAACGGCGATAACTTCCTGAACAAAAGGAACACCAAGATGCTTTGCCAGAGTAAGTCCACCAGAACCGGTAATGACAGGTGAAGCATGGATAGGCCCCAATTTGTAGATGGCTCTTCCTAACAAGTCAGAAAGTGTCTCCTGGATGTTAGCGAAATGCCTCTCATAATCAGAAAATATCACTTCATTATTCTCATCTAAAATGGCAATCTTAACGGTGGTAGAACCGATGTCGATGCCAAGTGTGTATTGCTCGTTTTGACTCATAATTATGTAACTCCTTGTCATAAAAAAATATGTAAATCTTCTTATTTAATGCATTTTGCTTGTTACAACCTGTAACATTATACGACAAAAGATGCGAAAAGACAATTAACAAATCAGATATAAATGTAAAAATGCTGTTAACTTTCAGAGGCAGAATTGACAAATAAAAAGTAAGACGTTAGAATGACTACAGTACGAAACATTAATAGTAAGGAGCTGCTTATGAACAATTGGTTAGATAAATTAGAAAGAAAGTTTGGCAGATATGCGATTCCGAACCTGATGTATTATATTATTATCCTGTATGCAGTTGGGTTTGTACTGGATCTGATAAATCCGTCGTTTTATTACCAGTATCTGAGCCTGGATGCTGCAAAGATCCTGCAGGGACAGATCTGGAGAATCTTTACATTTATTATTCAGCCACCATCAACCAGTTTGATCTTTATTATTTTTTCATTGTATTTGTATTATATGATAGGCCGGCAGCTGGAGAATGCATGGGGAGCTTTTCGGTTCAATCTGTATTTCTTTTCCGGTATGTTGTTGATTGTAATTGGCGCAATCATAGCATATCTGCTGACAGGGGCTGTGCTTCCGATGGATACCTGGTATCTGAATATGTCATTATTCTTTGCTTTTGCGGCACTATATCCAGATGTCCAGTTCCTTTTATTCTTTGTGATTCCAGTAAAAGTTAAGTGGCTGGCACTGATCGATGGATTATACTTTGTATATGCTGTGGTACAGGCTTTCCTTCCGGCATATGGAGGTGGAGTATATGGAGTTATCTATAAAGCAAATGCTTTAGCGGCTGTGATCTCGATCTTGAATTTCCTGGTCTTTTTCTTTAGCTCAAGGAAGATGAAACCATATTCTCCAAAACAGATGAAGAGAAAACACGAGTTCCAGCGTAAAGTTCATCAGGCGAGCCGTCCGGTGAATGTATACGCAAATGGTGCGAAACACAGATGTGCAGTCTGTGGAAGAACAGAGCTGGATGACCCTGACCTTGAATTCAGGTATTGTTCAAAATGTAATGGCAATTATGAATATTGTCAGGATCATTTGTTTACACATACACATGTAAAATAGTTATTTGAGAAAGGATAGAACATGAAAAAAACAAAAATTGTATGTACAATGGGACCCAATACGAATGATGAGAATATTATGAGAAAATTAGTTCAAAATGGTATGGATATTGCCAGATTTAACTTTTCTCATGGTGATCATGAAGAACAGAAGATGCGTATGGATATGCTGAAAAGAATCCGTGAGGAAGAAAAAAAGCCGGTAGCAATTCTCCTGGATACGAAAGGACCTGAGATCCGTACCGGAGTTTTGAAGGATGGGAAAAAGGTTCAGCTGAGTGCAGGAGAAGTATTTACATTATGCACGGAAGATATTGTCGGAGATGAGACAAAAGCTTCTATCACTTATCCGGGTCTGGTTGCTGATGTACAGATTGGAAGCACAATTTTGATCGATGATGGTCTGATTGAATTGAAAGTAAAAGAAAAAAGAGATACTGAGATTGTATGTACTATCATTAACGGAGGAGAATTAGGCGAACGTAAAGGTGTGAATGTACCGAATGTTCCGGTCCGTCTTCCGGCAATTACCGATAAAGATAGAGATGATCTGAAATTTGGTGTGGAACAGGAAGTGGACTTTATTGCGGCTTCTTTTGTTAGAAATGCAGAATGCATTCTGGAAATTAAGGCGTTCCTGAAAGAGTGTGGGGCTCCGTATATTCCGGTTATTGCAAAGATTGAAAATGCGGAAGGAATTAAGAATATCGATGAAATTATCCGTTGTGCAGATGGCATCATGGTTGCACGAGGAGATCTTGGTGTTGAAATCCCGGCAGAAGAAGTACCATACCTTCAGAAGATGATGATTCAGAAATGTAATGATAATTATAAGCCGGTTATTACGGCAACGCAGATGTTGGATTCTATGATCCGGAATCCTCGTCCGACCAGGGCAGAAGTAACTGATGTGGCAAATGCGGTATATGACGGAACAGATGCAGTGATGCTTTCTGGTGAAACTGCACAGGGAAAATACCCGATTGAAGCACTCCAGATGATGGTGCACATTGTAGAAAATACCGAGGAGCATCTTGATTATGAACTGATTCTGAAGAAAGCAGGAGAACATAGAATGAAGAGTGCATCCAGTGCACTCGGACATGCTACCGTGACTACTGCAAATAACCTGAGGGCAAAATGTATTATTACTCCGACAGTATCTGGTGCGACGGCAAGAGTAGTTTCTAAATTCAAACCGCAGATGGATATCATTGGTATCAGCCCGAATGAGGCAACATTAAGAAGAATGCAGATCTACTGGGGAGTAAGACCATTAAAATCCATTGAAGTTCGCACGACAGAAGATATCTGCAACAGTGCAATTGATCTGATCTGTGCAAAGCAGATTGCAGAGACAGGAGATGTTGTTATTCTGACAGCCGGAATTCCTTCTGCCAATGTGGCGGGACAGAAAACCGGAGTCAGCAATATGATGCGGATTGCAGTCGTAGATTAATCCACAGACCGGAAGGATGAAAAAGACGAGGATGTCTTTTGGTTCTTCCGGTCTGTTTCTTTCTTATGAAAAGATGAAAGATTACTATTGACATACAATCAGATATCATATATAGTGTTCCTGTGGAGAACTACTAAAGATGCTGCAATAACAGGAGTGAATAAATGGAAGAAAAAACATTTGCAGAACGTCTGATGGAATTTGGACTGACAAGACAGGAAGCAAGCATATATCAGTGTTTGTCCGTGGAAGGAAAGGTAACTGGTTATGAGGTGGCAAAGCAGACCGGAATATCCAGATCAAATGCATATAATTCTCTGGCAAATATGACAGAGAAAGGAGCTGCTTATCTTGTAGAAGAAGGAAACACGCGGAAATATATTCCTGTACCATTGGATGAATTCTGTAAGAACCGGATACGAAAACTGGAAGAATCCAGAAAATGGCTGGAAAAGCATATGCCGTCTGAAAAAACATATACGGAAGGTTATATTACGATCGAAGGTGCGGAACATATTCTGAATAAGATGCGCAATATTCTGTCACAGGTTGATAAACGGGTTTATATCAGCTGTACCAGAAATTATCTGCTTCTGTTGGTCAGGGAACTTCAGGATCTTACCAGAGCGAAGAAGAAGGTTGTAATCATTACCGATCAGCCGGTTACTTTTGAAAATGCCCGGGTATACGTAGGCGAAGACCGTGGAATGCAGATTGGAATCATTGCAGATTCTAAATATGCATTAACAGGAGAATATGGAGAAGGCAGTATCAATACCTGCCTGTATTCCGGTAAAAAGAATTTTGTAGAGTTGTATAAGACCGCTCTTTCAAATGAAATTAAATTACTGTCGATACGAGAGGAGACTAAACAGCAATGAAAAAAGAACCATTTGTAACAAAAGAACAATTAGACGAGATCATTCAGAAATATCCGACACCATTTCATCTTTATGATGAAAAAGGAATTCGTAAAAATATGGAAGCATTGAAAGAAGCATTTTCCTGGAACAAGGGATTTCGCGAGTATTTTGCAGTGAAAGCAACACCGAATCCGTTTCTGATCAATATTTTAAGAGAGTACGGCTGTGGCTGTGACTGTTCTTCTTATACAGAATTGATGCTTTCTGATGCGATCGGCGCAAAAGGTGCAGATATTATGTTTTCCTCTAATGATACTCCAGCGGAAGAATTTGTCTATGCAGATAAACTGGGCGCAATTATTAATCTGGATGACATTACACATATTGATTTCCTGGAGAAGGCGATCGGACATATTCCGGAAACGATCAGCTGTCGTTATAATCCGGGCGGAATGTTTAAGATCAGCAATGATATTATGGATAATCCTGGAGATGCCAAATACGGTATGACGACAGAACAGTTATTTGATGCATTCAAGATTTTAAAAGAAAAAGGTGCAAAAGAATTCGGGATTCATGCATTTCTTGCAAGCAATACTGTAACAAACGATTATTATCCGATGCTTGCGAAGGTATTGTTTGAAGTTGCGGTAAAATTACAGAAGGAAACAGGTGTTCATATCAAGTTTATCAATTTGTCAGGTGGCATAGGGATCCCTTATACTCCAGATCAGGAACCAAATGATATCCGTGCGATTGGAAATGGTGTAAGAAGAGTATATGAAGAAGTTCTGGTTCCTGCTGGAATGGGAGATGTGGAGATCTATACAGAGATGGGACGGTTCATGATGGGACCTTATGGATGTCTGGTAACAACTGCAATTCATGAGAAACATACGCATAAAGAATACATCGGAGTAGATGCTTGTGCAGTCAATCTGATGCGTCCTGCAATGTACGGAGCATACCATCATATTACAGTGATGGGAAAAGAAGATCAGCCATGCGATCACAAATATGATGTGACTGGTTCTTTGTGTGAAAATAATGATAAGTTCGCGATTGACCGTATGCTTCCGAAGATTGATATCGGTGATGTTCTTGTGATCCATGATACCGGAGCACATGGATTCTCAATGGGATACAATTATAATGGAAAATTGAAATCAGCCGAGGTTCTTTTGAAAGAAGATGGAACATCTCAGCTGATTCGAAGAGCAGAAACTCCTGCTGATTATTTTGCAACTTTTGACTGCTTCGATATTGGAAAGAAACTGATCAAATAATAGGAAAGTGGAGGGCGTTCTATGAAGAAACGAGTTTTTCTGGCATTCCTGATCGCAATTGCGATAATCGTATTATGTGGATGTGGTAAACTGTCCGAAGAAGATGCGAAGTTGTATGCGGAGTCAGTATTGGATGCCAGTTATAAAGGCGAGTTTGAGGAATATATCAAACAGACAGATTCTACTGAAGAAGAGGCCCGGAATGCTTATGAAACGAATCTCGATGCATTGATGAAAGAAAGTGGATTTGAAGAAGCCGGAATTTCAGAAGAGCTGCAGGCGAATTACAGGCAGTTGTTTCAGGATATGCTAAAGAGTGCAAAATATCATGTGGGTGATGCAAAAGAAGATACGAAAGATTCTTTTACAATAGATGTAACAGTATCTGCTTTCACTGCATTTGCGGGCATTTCAGAAGAAACTAATAACTGGTTGACGGAGCAGTTTGTGGATGCAACAGAAGTGCCGGAAGAAGCGGAACTGAACGAAATGTTCTTTCAGAAAATGTATGAATTGATGGCAGCTAAAATTTCAGATCCGGCTTATGGGGAAGAAATGGTTGTAACCATTCATGTGAAACCGGATTCTGATGGAGTGTATTATATTCCGGATGAAGATCTGACAGCTATTGACAGTGCTTTGTTCCCGGAAGATCAGTTCTAATTACGGATAGATAAAGGACAGCCGTACGATTATTTCGTGCGGCTGTTTTTTCTATTCCTGCTTGACTGAACCTTGGCTTTGGTATTTTTTACTTTGATATCCTCTTCAGTAGGGGGTGTGTATCTATAATTTCCGGGAGAAGTGCCGGTGATTTGTTTAAAGAGCCGGTTAAAGTAATAAACATCGCTGATTCCACATTGAATTGCAATAGTCTTAATCGGCATGTTTGTTCCGATTAATAGTTTCTGTGCATGTTCGACCCGGCAACGGTTCACATATTCTGTCAGGGGCATTCCCATCTCTTTTTTAAATAAGGTTGAGAGATAGCTTGACTTCACTACAACAAAAAACTCAGACATAAGCCTGAGTTTTCTCTGTTATAATGCGGATGGTGGGACTTGAACCCACACGAGGTCGCCCCCGCAAGATTTTGAGTCTTGTGCGTCTGCCATTCCGCCACATCCGCATGTACTGAATTGTTTCTGCAACATGATAAATTATAACCTTAAAATTCCAGGCTGTCAATCCTTTTATTTGTAAAATTTCACCCTTTAAAAAAAATTAGAATTGGTGTATAGTAAAAAAGTAATTTTATTTTAAGATGGAGAAGTATTATGAAAAATAAGATTGTATTGATTGACGGACACAGCATTCTGAACCGTGCATTCTACGGTTTGCCGGATCTGACGAATGCGGATGGTCTTCATACAAATGCAATATATGGCTTCCTGACGATCATGTTTAAGATTCTGGAAGAAGAGCAGCCGGAATATCTTACCGTTGCCTTTGATGTACATGCGCCGACGTTTCGCCATGAGATGTACGAAGAATATAAAGGTACCAGAAAGCCGATGGCAGAGGAACTAAGACAACAGGTTCCGGTCATTAAGGAAGTACTTAAGGCTATGGGGATCAAGACAGTGGAGTCTGCTGGATTAGAGGCGGATGACCTGATCGGTACCATTTCCAGAAAATGTGAGAAGATGGGAATCGAAGTTGCGGTCATTTCCGGGGACCGGGATCTTTTGCAGCTTGCGACTGAACATGTAAAGATCCGGATTCCGAAGACCAGGCAGGGACGCACCGAGGTGGAAGATTATTATGCGGCTGATGTAAAAGAACGCTATCAGGTGACTCCGTCAGAGTTTATTGATCTGAAGGCTTTGATGGGAGATGCTTCGGATAATATTCCAGGTGTTCCAAGTATCGGAGAGAAGACTGCGACTAAGATTATTACAGAATATCATTCGATAGAAGAGGCTTATGCCCATGTGGATGAGCTGAAACCACCGAGAGCTGCAAAGGCTTTGAAAGAGCACTGGGATATGGCGGTAATGAGTAAGGTCCTGGCAACGATTAATGTAGAAGCAGATTTCTCTTATGAATTGGATGAAGCCAGAATCGGTAACATATACACAGAAGAAGCGTATGCATATTTTCAGAAATTGCAATTTAAGAATCTGTTGTCTCGATTTGATGTAACAGCACCTTCCAATCAAATTGAAGATTCATTTCAGGTGATAACAGACAAGAATGAAGCAGAAGAGATTCTTAACAGAGCAGGCGGGTCGTCCTGCATGGGTACATGTATTTTTAAGGATACGAAGAATGTTTTACCACTTTTTACAGATCAGGCAGGAATCGGCGGGATAGGTGTATGCTTTTCTGAAAAGGATATATATTGTATCAAAATCGGGAATGGAATTACGCAGGAATGGCTTCTTACAAAACTTGCAGATGCAGCTGAATCTGTCAGACGTTTTTCCATGTTTGATCTGAAACAGGCAATGGAATATCTGAAAATCAGGAAACAGGATAATTGTTTTGATACAGCGGTTGCGGCTTATCTTCTGAATCCTCTGAAAAGTAACTATTCATGTGAGGATGTTGCAAGAGAACAGCTGGATCTTATTATCGATGAAAAGCTAGAAGAAGAGGTTCGAATCTGTTATGAAGCGTATACCATCTATGCTTCTTCAGAAAAATTAATGGACAGGTTAAAGGAATGCCAGATGGAACGGCTGTTTACAGAGATTGAGATGCCACTGGTATTTACTTTGTATGATATGGAACGGAATGGTATCCGGGTTGAGGCAGAAGCATTAAAGATCTATGGTGATCAGCTTGGTGCTAAGATTGTAGAATTGGAAAAGGAGATCTACGAAGAGGCCGGAGAGACATTCAATATTAATTCTCCAAAACAGCTGGGAATTGTCTTATTTGAGAATATGAAGATTCCGGGAGGAAAGAAGACGAAGACCGGATATTCAACTGCAGCAGATGTACTGGAGAAGCTTGCTCCGGATTATCCGATCATAGAGAAAATCCTGGAATACAGGCAGTATGCGAAGCTGAAATCTACTTATGCAGATGGCCTTTCAAATTATATTCTCGAAGATGGCCGGATTCATAGTAAATTTAATCAGACGATTACGGCGACCGGCAGGATCAGCAGCACAGAACCCAATCTTCAGAATATTCCGATCAGGATGGAGCTTGGGAGATTGATCAGGAAGGTATTTATTCCGGAAGATGGATATGTGTTCGTTGATGCAGACTATTCACAGATTGAGCTTCGGGTGCTGGCACATTGTTCGGGTGACAGTCATCTGATCGAAGCATATAAGGAGCAGAATGACATTCACAGGATTACCGCGTCTCAGGTATTCCATGTGCCGTTCGAGGAAGTTACCGATCAGCAGAGACGGAATGCGAAAGCCGTGAATTTTGGTATCGTATATGGAATTAGTTCTTTTGGACTGAGTCAGGGCTTGAGTATCACTAGAAAAGAAGCGGCAAAATATATTGATGATTATTTTGAAACATATCCGGGAATCAAGGCTTTTTTAGATGATACAGTGAAACATGCCAAAGAGATGGGGTATGTTGTAACGCTCTTTGGAAGACGCAGACCTGTTCCGGAGTTGGCTTCCAGCAATTTTATGCAGCGTTCATTTGGTGAACGTGTTGCAATGAATTCTCCGATTCAGGGAACGGCGGCAGATATTATCAAGATAGCAATGATTGGAGTGAACAAAAGGCTGAAGGAACGTAAGATGAGATCAAGACTGGTCCTTCAGGTTCACGATGAACTTCTGATCGAAGCATACCGGCCGGAGCTGGAAGAGGTACAGAAGATTCTGAAGGATGAGATGGAGCATGCGGCAAGTCTGGATGTTCCACTGGAAATAGATATGCATACGGGAGAAAACTGGTACGAAGCAAAGTAAGAGGTGTGAAGGATGAAAGTGATTGGAATTACTGGTGGAGTAGGAGCTGGAAAAACACAGATACTGGAGTATCTGAATAATAAGTATGGGGCAACGGTCTGCGAGGCAGATGAGGTTGGAAAAAAACTTCAGAGAAAAGGAACAGAATGTTTTGAACAGATTGTAGAACATTTTGGTGAGGGCATTCTGGATGAAAAAGGAGAACTCAACAGGGCCGGTCTGGCAGAAATTGTTTTCTCGGATAAGGTAGAATTGTCGGTACTGAATCGGATTGTTCATCCGATGGTAAAAGAAGAGATTCTTAGAAAAATTGCAAAAGAAGAGAGAAAGAATACGAATCTGATGATCATTGAAGGTGCGCTTCTGATTGAAGACCATTATGAGGAAATCTGTGATGAATTGTGGTATGTCTATGTAGAAGATTCCATTCGGAAAAAGAGACTGAAATACGCAAGAGGATATGAAGAAAAGAAGATCGATGAGATGTTCGAAGTACAGCTTCCGAAAGATATGTTTATGAGACACTGTGACAGGGTTATTGATAACAGCGGTGTATTTGAAGAGACAAAGATGCAGCTTGACAAGATCATTGCAGATTTATCTTAAAAGTATACAAGAAAGGCAGAATTGATTTGACATGAGATTATGCAGCATTGCCAGCGGAAGCAGCGGAAACTGTATTTATGTGGGTGATGATCACACACATCTTCTGGTAGATACCGGAATTAGTAAAAAAAGGATAGAACAGGGATTAGTATCTTTGGGAATCAAAGGAGATGAGCTTTCAGGAATACTGATTACCCATGAACACATCGATCATATTCAGGGACTCGGAGTGTTTTCAAGAAAATATGAAGTTCCCGTATATGCGACTCCGGGTACGATCAAAGGGATCCGCGCATGCAGGTCTCTTGGGAACATCCCGGAAGGATTGTTGCATGAAATACAGGTGGATGATCCATTTTTTCTTGGAACACTGAATATCACACCTTTTTCTATCTCACATGATGCGAATGAACCATCCGGCTATAGAGTAGAAAATGAAGAAAAGGCTGTTGCGGTTGCAACAGACCTTGGAAAATATGATGATTATACGGTTCAGAATCTCAGTGAGTTAAATGCAGTTGTATTGGAAGCAAACCATGATATACATATGCTGGAGGTAGGACCTTACCCTTATCCGCTTAAACGAAGAGTAATGGGCGATAAAGGACATTTGTCCAATGAACTGTCCGGACGTCTTTTGTGTGATATACTGCACGATAATCTGCAGTATGTTGTACTGGGGCATCTCAGCAAAGAGAATAATTATGAGGAGCTGGCTTACGAGACAGTAAAATTAGAAGTCAGTATCGGAGATAATCCCTATAAGGGAGAAGACATTCCGATGATGGTTGCAAAACGGGATCAGATGTCTGATATCATTACATTATAAAAAACAAGATACAGTCGGTCTACATCTGTATGCCGGCGCAAACAACACAACAGGAGGATGAAGCTATGAAGAAATGCGTAATTACAGTTGTAGGAAAAGATACCGTAGGTATTATTGCGAAGGTATGTACTTATCTTGCGGATACAAATATCAATATTCTTGATATCTCGCAGACGATTGTTGACGGATATTTTAACATGATGGCCATTGTGAATGTGGAGCATTCAGTGAAAGATATTGCTTCAGTTGCAAAAGAACTGGAGAAGCTTGGACTTTCTATCGGAGTTACTATTCACTGTCAGAGAGAAGAGATTTTTGAAAAAATGCACAGATTATAATAGTATGATTCCAGAAAGGCCGGGCAGAAAATATGATTAATAAGTATGAAGTTTATGAAACAAACTAGATGATAGAACAGGAAAACCTGGATGTAAGAACCATTACACTGGGAATCAGTCTGCTTGACTGTATAGATTCAGATCTGGGGCAGTTAAATGAAAAGGTATACAAAAAGATTACAACCGTTGCAAAGAATCTGGTATCTACTGGTGACCAGATTGAAAAGGAATTTGGAATTCCCATTGTAAATAAAAGAATTTCGATTACTCCGGTTTCTCTGATTGCGGCTTCAGCATGCAAAAAACCGGAAGATTATGTAACGATTGCAAAGACTTTGGACAGAGCAGCAAAAGAAGTAGGCGTTAACTTTATCGGCGGATATTCTGCGCTGGTATCAAAGTCAATGACGCAAAGTGACGAGAATCTGATCCGTTCTATTCCGGAAGCACTTGCTTGTACAGAACGTGTCTGCAGCTCAATCAATGTTGGTTCGACCAGAACAGGTATTAATATGGATGCTGTCCGCCTGTGTGGTGAGATTGTAAAGGCAACGGCAGAGGCAACCAGAGAAAATGATTCTCTGGGATGCGCAAAGCTGGTGGTATTTTGCAATGCTCCGGATGATAATCCATTTATGGCAGGAGCATTTCTTGGTGTGACAGAAGGAGATGCCGTTATCAATGTCGGAGTCAGTGGACCCGGTGTTGTGAAACATGCTATTGAACAGGTTCGTGGAAAGGGATTTGAAGAACTTTGTGAGACAATAAAGAAGACCGCATTTAAAGTAACGAGAGTTGGTCAGCTGGTTGCAGGAGAGGCATCCAGGAGGTTAAAGGTTCCATTTGGAATCGTAGACCTGTCGCTTGCGCCTACACCTGCGATTGGTGACAGTGTGGCAGAGATTCTGGAAGAAATCGGACTGGAGCGAGTTGGAGCACCAGGAACGACAGCCGCACTTGCTTTGTTAAATGACCAAGTGAAAAAAGGCGGTGTTATGGCATCTTCTTATGTGGGTGGATTAAGTGGAGCGTTTATTCCGGTCAGTGAGGATCAGGGAATGATCGATGCGGTGCAGCTAGGCGCTTTATCTATGGAGAAACTGGAAGCCATGACTTGTGTATGCTCTGTGGGACTGGATATGATCGCGATTCCGGGAAAGACAGAAGCAACAACGATCTCAGGAATGATTGCAGATGAGATGGCAATCGGAATGGTAAATCAGAAGACAACGGCTGTCCGCCTGATCCCTGTGATTGGGAAAGATGTCGGGGATACAGCCGAGTTTGGCGGCCTTCTGGGATATGCACCAATCATTCCGGTAAATGAGTTTGACTGCAGTGCATTTGTAAATAGAAAGGGGAGGATTCCGGCTCCGATTCACAGCTTTAAGAATTAAAAAGGGACAGGATTACACCCGAAGGATCTGTTTCTGGTATTCACTGCAAAAAGGAGTCTGGTATTTATCAGCTGTCACACTTTCATATAGATCCGAAGCAAAGATATCCTGATTCAGCATATGGAGTGCAGTGTCATCCAGTTCCTTGCTTTGCGTCAGCCGGGTAAGGAGCGGAATTCGGGTGTATTTGTTTAAATGAGTCAGAACAGTGGTACTGTCGGTACGAAAGCCAAGTATGTGTGCGTACCGGCAGATGCCGCTGTTTTTATACTGCTGCAAGTCTTCTTTTGTAATCTGAAGTAAAATATGCAGCAGGCTGCGGCTAATCCGGCTATAGGTGAGCTCTTTTGTCTTTAACAGTTCACAGAACTGGTCATAGTTCTGGAAATCATTTCGATTATTATAAATCCGGTTTGCAAGGTCTTCAGACACATCCTGGTACTGCATTAGTGTCTTCGGAGTCTCCTGAAGAAGCCGGTATTTGAGCAGCAGAGAAAAGTCATTGGCATTGATTGGATAATTTGTGTGCCAGGCCTGCATAAGAATCTGAAAACTGGTGTCCGGAACTTGTGATTTCAATGTTTCCAGATTATCAGACAGGAGTTGTTGGCGGATTGCAGAGGCAGAACTGTAGAAATCTGTCAGTTCAGTATCATGATAACCGGATGATTTGCGCGGGAAAGTATATGCTTGGAGTGGACTTTTTCTATGGCAAATGGCTTTCAGATATTCGATACCAAGAATATTATTTGGCTGACTGAGTATTTCATTGGCCAGGGAATCTTCCATACAGTTCTGGAGTGCAATCTGCCTGGCTTTCGGAAAAGCGCATCCCTGACGGAGTGCTTCCTGAAGAGCTTCTTTATAATTGTCCGGTTCTTCTGACAGTATGCGTGCC